>CAYYNJ010000196.1:0-5992 GCA_964472775.1 uncultured Spirochaetaceae bacterium | reverse complement strand
GAGCCGCAGCTTGGAAGGACCGATAATGCCCAGGGGCGGATCGGTCTGACGGGGCGCACCCACCGCCATGGCGACGGGAGTTCCGCTGCTCATCAAAATAAGGTCGTTATCCATAAGCCGCTTGAGAAATTCGTATCCGGCATTTTCGGTGCCGTTCAGGGTGATGGGTTCCCCGAATTCTTCTTCGTAGAGCCTTTCCATATCGGAAGCATACTTGATGAAAGAGGCAAAGAAGTTAATTTCTGAACCGCCCAGCATGGGGTCTTTGGTAATCACCTTCCCCTTCCACTCCGGACGGGTCAGGTCCCACCAGGAATCGATGGGTGGGCCGTCGGGGTAAGCCTGGGTATTATAAGCCACGGCCTTTCCGCCGAAACGCTGAATTCCCAGAGGCTCATCTTTGGCGTACTTGTTCAGAAGCGGTTCAATCTCTTTCGGTACGTACCGGTAAATCTTTCCGGGAAACAGAAAATCGAAGTAGAGGGTGGGGGTATCGGAGACCATCACCACATCACAGTTTCTAATGCCCGCATCAATCTCCCGTCCCAGTTTTTCATAAAGGCTTCCCTGGGCCATGTCGTTGGTAATCACCTTAATGCCGTACTCCTTGTAGAAGGTCCGGGCAAAATCGAATACCCGGGAGGTATTGGCATATATGGTCACCTCGCCTTCTTCCTTGGCGGCGGCGATGATGGCATCCCAGTCATCTTCGGCGGGGGTATAGTCACCCAGACCGGCCCACTGTTCCCACTCTTCCACTGTCATCTCTTCTTCCTGCGATCCCTCGGCCACAATGAGACCGGGGATGGCAAAAAGCAGAATCATTAAAAAAAGTAATGCTTTTTTCATCTTCATATCCTCCGAAAAAAAGGGTAACACGCTTCCCTGACGCTGTAAAGAAATATTTTTTTCACTTTCCTGTTTTTTGCAAGTTTTCTTCCGCAACGCTAAAGCTCCCAGCCCCGCAGAAACTCCGCCACCTCCGGCCCCCCTTGATAGAGCCAGTCTCCGTCCTCGGGGAACAGCCGCCCCGGTGAAACGGGCCCGGTATTACCTGTCCGGGAGCCGTTCCGCAGGGCGGAGAAATATCCGGACCGGGAAAAGGGCTGCCAGCCCATGGGTTCCAAGTCGGAATCAGCCTCACCGTAGAGCCATCGGATAAACAGCTTTGCCCCTTGGGGATGGGGAGCAAAGACCCCCGGAGCCGCCACGGCAAAGGTTTGCAGCCCCGCCGCAGGAAGAAGAGCCTCCGCCAGGGCCAGGGAAGAATCGCCGGATAAGGCCGAGAGGGCCAGCACCGGATCCTCCCCGCCGGACCGGGCTAATCGGTCCTTAACTGCCCCTTCATCATCCTCAAGAATTAACCCGTTCTGATAAAGCCGCCGTAAAAACTCATAGCCCGCATTCGAGAGGTCGTCACTTTTCACAAGCTCCCGGCGGAACTCATCTTGAAACGATTCTTCCATAACCACATGATTCTGTACCAGTGTGGCCAGAAGCCGGAATTCCCGGGTGTTTTCCCGAGGCCGCACCATAACCACCCGCCCCCTCCACTCTTCCCGGGTTAAATCCCACCAGGAATCGACGGGAGATTCCTCAAAAACATCGGACCGGTAAACCAGCCCGACTGCCCCGAAATGGTGGACCCCCAGGGGAGCCTCCGCCGCCGCGGGGAGAAGAAGAGCCTCAACCTCCCGGGGGACATACCGGACGATCCTCCCTTGGTCGAATAGCTCGTTGTATATCCGGGAGACATCTTCGGCGACCACCACATCGGCCCGGAACTTTCCCTTTCCCTGCTCTTCCAGGAGGGCTTGGAAAAGCTCTCCCGCCGGAAAAAGCGTAACATCCGTCTTCAATCCGTAACGGTCACTAAAACTCCGGGCGCTTTCTTCCACCTCCGGAAGGGTGGTATAAATGATCAGCTTCTTCTCAGCCTCCGCTTTCTCTGCGATGGTATCCCAATCTTCCGATACAGGCTGGAAGAGACCCATTTGCGCCGCCTTTTGCCACTCCTCCACGCTGTTCCACGACTCGGCCTTACCGCCGGCGAAGAGAACAGAGGCGGAAAAGAGGGCGGCCGTTAAGATGACCCCATGTTTCATGCCCGACTCCTTGTATAATTTTCTTCCAAATGATCAATGACCGTACCTATTTCCTCTACCCGGCCTTCCAGCTCTTCTTGATCGGCCGCTTCCACCACAAGACGCAAAACCGGCTCCGCCCCCGAAGGCCGTAGAATGAACCACCAGGTGTCAAAATCAACCCTCACACCGTCCCGCCGGGTAATTTTACCCCGTCCATAGCGTTCGGTGAGCCCCTGAATTACCGCCTCCTGATTGGTTACCTTGAAGTTGATTTCCCCGGAAAAGGCGTAGGGGTTGATGCTCCGGACCAGGTCAGACAAAGATTCTCCTGTTTCGGCCAGAATACCCAAGACCAAGGCGGCGGTGATAAAACCGGAGTCGCAGTACCCGTTCTCCCGGAAATAATAGTGTCCCGACAGCTCCCCGGCGTAGACGCCGTTTTCGTCTTTCAGCAGCTTTTTGATCCGGGCATGTCCGGTATCACACACCCGGGCCTCCCCCCCCTGACGGGAGACATACTCCGCCACCGAACGGGAGGACCGGATATCGTAGAACATGGGACCCGAAGCCCCCTCTTTCTTGTAAAAATGCAGGGACAGGAGGGCTGTGATGATATCCGGAGAAATAAACCGGCCCTCTTCGTCGAAAAATACCGCCCTGTCCGCATCGCCATCGAAAAGAATGCCTCCATCGGCTTTATGGGCCCCGATAGCCCTTCTGATGCCGGTCCAGCTTTCCGATTCCAGGGGGTTGGGTCCGTGATGGGGAAAGGTTCCGTCGGGGGTGGGATAGAGAAACCATGATTCTTTAAGAACCGGCTGAAAGATATCCGCCGCATAGGCACAGGCGGCGCCGTTACCGCAATCAAAGACTATCCTCAGAGGAATCGACGCCGGGGCGAACCGGCGGACGTGAGCCAGGTAATCCTGCCGGATATCCCGGGTGGCCACGGTCCCCCGTTCGGGTTTTACCGGGGTCGGTTTTCCCAGCAAGGCTTCCAACTCTTTGAGTCCCGTATCGGGCCCCAGGGGCACCGCATCCTTTCCGGAAATCTTTAAACCGTTGTCGGCGGGGGGATTGTGAGAGGCGGTGATCATCACGCTCCCCCCATAACCGTAGGCAAAGGTGGCAAAATAGAGGGCCGGGGTATCGCAAAACCCCAAAGCATGAACATGAGCCCCCGCATCGGTTATGCCGCGGGATAGAATTTCAAAAATTTCCGGTGAAGAGGTACGGCCGTCCCATCCGACTAAGATCTCCTGAGTTTTTAGAACCGCCGGAAGATGGTAGCCCAGGGAGTAAATTACCTCCCGGGTGAGTTCACCGGGGAAGATGCCCCTGATGTCATTCGCCTTAAATATTCCCATAAACGCCTCCTTAAAGGGATACACTTCGCCCGTTCTTTCTCAGGGAAAGAAATTCCGGGAAGTAATTTTGGGGGGTGAGGATGAAGCCTAGTCCTGAGACATCTCGCTTCCGTAATAGTACTTGCGGCGCATTTCCTCCAGCTCCTGGTAAGCGTTGACCGCTTTATCTCCCAGGCGGCTGGCTACTCCGCTGATTAACGCATTATTTATCGCAATGGGAACGACCTGGGAATGGATGGTTCCCTTGGAACCCCGGGGAGCCATCAGAATAATTTCCGCCTCCCGTATCATGGGCGGGGTGAGGCTGTCGGTAATCAGGAGAACCGGCACCTCCTTCTCCTTGCACACATCCATGAGGCGTCTAAAGTCTATGGTCGGTTTGTAAAAATGATAGGCCACCACAAGATCGTCTTTCTCTACCTGCAGAAGTCTTTCAAACAAGGCTTTTCCCGAAACCGATTGCTGATACGCCCTCATCTTGAACCGGCAGAGCCGGAAGGTCAGATGGTTGGCCAGGCACTCATTACCGCCGCTGCCGAAGATGTAAATGCGCCCGGCGGAAACAATCTTATCCACCGCTTTGATAAAACTTTCGTTTTCGAGAGCGGCGGTGGAGTCGTTGAGCAGCTGAATCTCTTTTTCCACGTGGGAGATATACCTGAGGGGGTCGGCGGGAAGCTCCTCCAGGGATCTCTTCATCCTCTCCCCGGGGGTGAGGTATTCCTTGTAGTATTTGACTAAATCCTCTTTCAGCTCCGGGAATCCCTTATGGCCGATATTCTGGGCAAACCGCACCACCGTGGCTTCGCTCACATCCAAGGTGGATGCCAACTTGGAAATGGAGAAAAAAACCACCTCATCGTAGTGACTTACAATGTAATCGGCGATCTTTCTCTGCTGCTTTGGCAGCTCTTCGTATATCTCAAGTATTCTGTTGTAGCTGTCGGACTTGGTAATCATCTGTTTTCCTTTTCAGACCTATCTTACACTATTTTGAGTCCTTGGGATAAAAAAGTCAACATTTAATGTAATTTTTTTTTCTTTAGTTGTTTTTTATGAAATTATTTTTTATAATTGCCTCATGAAGAAACTCATTGAACCCTTGATCCCCGCTGTTTTGGAGGCGGGAAAGAAAGCCCTCCAAGGCCAACCCCGGCTGAACCGGTCCTTCAAGGCCGACGGCAGCATCCTGACCCAGTTTGATACGGAGGTTAACCGCCTCCTCTGCGATCATATCCGAAGAGACTATCCCGAGGCGAATATCATCTCCGAAGAAGCGGATTCCCGTTTCGACCCGGACCGGCCCTATACGTTCACCGTGGACCCCATCGATGGAACCGATTCCTTCGTCCAGGGGTATCCCGGCTGGTGCGTAGCGGTGGGCCTGCTTGATGGGGAACTGAAACCCCGGGGAGCGGTCATCTATGCCCCCCTCTGGGCGGGCCCTCGGGGAGGAGAAACCTTGGCGGTGCTGGAACCGGGGGAGCCCCTCCTCCTCAACGGAAAACCCTTTTCCCCCGGCGACGCCGCCGATTTCTCCCCCGAGACCTCGCAGACCATGATCAGCTCAACCCTCCATCGTTTCTACGGCATAAAGGACTACCCAGGCCGAACCCGGTACGCCGGATGCGCCGTACTGAATCTTCTCTCCCTCATTCTCTATCCCGACGTGGCTTCGGCCCTTCTTACCCCGCTTCACATCTGGGATCTCGCCGCCGCTCATGCGGTGCTGGACATCCTGGGTTATGTGATAGAAGACAGGGAGGGGAACCCCCTAACCTACCAGGATCTTAAGGGCCGGGAAAAAACCAAAACCCTTTTTCTGGCCGGAAAGAGGGAAGCGGTGGATTATATGAAAAAGACGGTTATCCCCTTGGTCTAGGGGCTCAAAACGGCGGGACTCAGGAAAGCTTATCCGGCGGTGTATCGGCACCATCCCTGGAAGCCTCTTCCCGCACCGCCCCCTGCGGCTCTTCATCGGGGAGGGATTCAGGGGCTGCGGCGGAGACCGCCGGCGGGACGGCGGCCTCCCGGCCTCTCTTCTTGCGATTTTCCGCTCCCGCGGCCCACCTTTCCGCCAAGGCCTTGAGGGGCGATGTCCGGTGCGACCCGGTTCCTCCGGCAGCCCTATCCGCCTTGGCCGCCTTGGCGGCCTTCATCATCTTCGCCGCCCGGCTGGAGATTCCCGACAGCCGGTCCGACCCGAATTCCCAGAAGCAGAAATGAAGAACCCCCTCTTTATCAAACACGGGGGTACAGACGGCTCCCTTTTTCTCCGGCTCCTGCCAGAAGGTGCGCTGTTTTTCCATCACCGACAGAACCTCTTTGAGGTTGATTTCGGGAAGAAACTCCAGGATGGTCTGCCCCGCCATGGCGCCCTGGCTGCTACGGCACTTATCCTCCAAAGGACGGCTCATGGCCAACACTTTTCCCGTCACATCCGTCACCGCCGCCGCCTGCGCCCGGCTGGCCAACGCCGGCATCCCCCTGGGGAACCAGAGCGTCCTTCTGCGGGATGTGAACGACTGCCCCCGGATC
>CAYYNJ010000195.1:0-6006 GCA_964472775.1 uncultured Spirochaetaceae bacterium | reverse complement strand
TTCGGCGTGCTGGCGGATCTGCTGTCGGGGGAGGACAAAGGGTAGCGCTTATTTCGCGTCGGTTTCCGCGGCAGGCACTCCGGCAGGCAGCAGGGCGGTAAAGGCCGCCCCCTGCCCGGAGGGGCCAGGGCTGCTGAGGGTGATTTCGCCCTGGTGGCGCCGGATGATCTGCTGCGCGATGGAAAGGCCCAGCCCGGTGCCATGCCGCCCGGAGTTGCGGGCCGCGCTGCCCCGGTAGAACCGTTCGAAGATACGGTCTTTTTCTTCCGGGGGGATCCCCGGGCCGGTGTCTTCCACCTCCAGACAGAGGCGGGACCCTTGGGTGAAGAGCCGGACCGTGACGGCTCCTCCGGGAGGGGTGTATTTGATGGCGTTATCTAAGAGATTGTAGACGATCTGCCGGAACCACCCGGCGATGCCGTAGAGCGGTTCCAGGGGCTCGCTGATTTCCCTGTACAGGCGGAGGTTCTTTTTATCCGCCAGAGGCTGCAGCGCCGCGGCGGACTGGTTTACCGCCTGGGCTGCCGGAATCAGCCTCTTCCGGGCGTGGGTCATTTCCCCCTCGATGCGGGACAGAAGGAGAATTTCGGAGATCAATTTTTTCAGCCGCTCTGTTTCCACCTCGATGATGTTCAGGGCGGTGTCACGGTCGTTGCCGGTCAGCATTTCCCATCCCTTGAGGGTCTCCACAAATCCGCTTATCACCGTCAGGGGGGTGCGCAGTTCGTGGGAAACGTTGGAAACAAACTCGTCCTTTAATTTTTCCATCCGGCGCATCTCCGTCACATCCCTGAGAAGTACCAGCACCCCGCTGATTTCCCGGGGTTCGTATTTGCTCCGGGTCACCTCCATGGTGATGTCCAGGATCTCCCCTTCCGGGGTGTTGGTGGTGTACCGGCTGTTTTTCCCCCCCGGTTCCATGGCCTGCCGGGTTCGGTCCAGGATCTCTTCAAGGATCTTGTTGCCCGAGTCCTGCCGGTTCCTGACGCCGAAGAGGCTGATTTTATCGATCCGCAGCAGTTTTTCCGCCTCGGGATTGACCAGGTTGATTTTATTATCCGGATCCACCATGAGGATGCCCGTGCTCAGGTTGGACAGGAGGGTATTAAACCGGCTGTACTTCCGGTTGTCCTGTTCGATCAGGTGGTTGTAATGATCCACCAGGCTGTTGAAGTTGTCCACCAATTGGCCCAGTTCCGGGTCGGGGGTTTCGACGGTGAGTTTGTTGTATCCCCCGGGAGACACGGCGGCGGTGTGTTTGAGCAGTTTTTTTAAGGGCCGTTTGAACCGGTTCAGCAGGTAGAGGAGTATCAGATAGACCAGCGATGCCACCAGCAGCGAAAGGATGACCGCTAATACCGTGAAAGCCGAAACGAGCCGCTGTTCCTCCCCGATTCGGTAGGCCAGGTAGATGATGATTGTTCCCGATTCCCAGGGTTTCTGCAGGGCCACGGCGATGGAGAGGGTGCCGGTCCGGCGGCTTCTGATGGTGCTTACGGCGGTTCCGGCGGACTTGGCTTCGATCATTTCGGCGTTGATGTACTTTCCCGGGGTCAGGTTAAGGCCCTGCCGGGAGTCCGCCAAGAGGTTGGAATTCTGGTCGACCATGATGATGTGAGCCCCGGTAAGCTGTGCCTGGGTCAGGGCGGTTTCCTGAAAATCCACCAACCCCTCCTGATCAGCCTGGTCCTGCAGATCCTGATAGACCTGCCCCGCATCGGAGAGACCCCGGTCGTGGGCTTGGCGGACGATGATATTAACGGTGAAGAGGAAGAAGAAGAGCCCGCAAAACAGCAGCAGCCCGGCATTGATTCCCGCCAGGGCCAGATGGACCGGTTTTCTCATGATTTATCCGATCTGGTAGCCCTGTCCCCGGATAGTTTCGATTTCGCAGCCCGTGACGCGGCTGTTTTCCAGTTTCCGGCGGATATTCCGGAGGTGGACATCCAGGGACCGGCTCGATTCGGCGGGGTCGGTTTCAAAAATCTCTTCGATGAGGGTGTCCCGGGTGACCAGGGTCCCCCGGTTTTTTAAAAGGAGGTGAAGCACCCGGAACTCAGTCAGGGTCAGATCGACTTTCCCGTCCCCCGCCAGGCCCTGGTACTTCTAGGTGTTCAATACCAGGTTTCCCTGCCGGTATTCCGCCGGGGCGGCGGTGAGCAGATCCACCTGCCGCAGGGCGGCCCCTATCCGGAGGAAGAGTTCTTCCAGGCTGAAAGGTTTGGTGATGTAGTCGTCGGCTCCCCCCTGGAATCCGTTGATCTTGTCGCGGCTCTCGCTCTTGGCGCTTACCATCAGGACGGGGATGCGGCTGGTTTTGGGATCCCCCTTAAGACGGCGGCAGATCTCCACCCCGTCTAGATCGGGAAGCATCACATCCAGCAGAATCAAGTCCGGCCGTTCTTTTTCCGCCAGGGAAAGGGCCTCTTCGCCGGTAAGGGCGGTGAGACCCCGGTACCCCTGGGTCTTCATGTTCATCAAGAGCATCTGGAGGATGTGTTCCTCGTCGTCCACGATGAGAATGGTTTTACTCCGATGCTCCCGATGATCCATGAAAATCCTCCTGGAAAAACTACATCAGTTTTCCGGCGGCCATATTTTTCTTTGACTGCCCGTCAAACAGTATATACTTTTCCCCCGGGAAGGACAGGCCGATTTTTTCACCCACCTTGAAGTCTACCCCCCCGAAGACCACGCAGGTCAGCACGGTTTTACCCACCTCTACCTTAACGATGGTCTCCATCCCCGAGGGCAGGGTGGAATAGATTTTCCCTTCCAAAACTCCCTTGTCTCCCAGGGTGATGTCTTCGGGTCTTATTCCCAACAGCAATTTCTGGTCCTGGTGGATGGTGATGCTCGACGAGGCGGGAACGTAGAGAAACTCCAGGTCCGGGTGGGTGAGTTTTACCTCATCCAGATTGACGTTGGTTCCGGTCATCTCGAGCATGTTGATGTTGGGGCTTCCCACGAAGTCCGCCACAAAATAGTTGGCGGGGCTGCGGTAAACATCCAGGGGAGGCTCAAACTGCTGCAGCACTCCTTCGTTGAGCAGGCAGATCTTGGTGGAGAGGGTCATGGCTTCCAGCTGATCATGGGTCACGTAGACGAAGGTGGAGTCGGTCTCCAGGTGAAGCCGCTTGAGTTCGGTGCGCATCTCCATCCTCAGCTTGGCATCCAGGTTGGACAACGGTTCATCCATGAGCAGTACCTTGGGCCCCGTGGCCAGGGTCCGGGCGATGGCTACCCGCTGCTGCTGTCCCCCCGAGAGTTCCGAGGGGTACCGTTCGATGTACTCTTCGATGCGGAGCAGGGCCAAGAGCTCTTTGACCCTGCGGTCTATCTTTTCCTTGTCCCACTTCATGTTCTCCAGGCCGAAGGCGATGTTTTTATACACCGTCATGTGGGGCCAGAGGGCGTAGTTCTGGAACAGGAACCCCACGTTTCTCTTGTCCGGGGAGATGTCGATTCCCTTATCCGAAGAGAACACGCAGGTGTCGTCGATGAAGATCTCCCCTTCCGTGGGGGTTTCCAGGCCGGCGATCATCCGCAGGGTGGTGGTTTTTCCGCATCCCGACGGACCCAGGAGGGTGACAAACTCCCGGTCTTCGATGGTGATATTGAGATTTTCCACGGCCACAGCCTTGCCGAACCGTTTGGTGATGTTTTTCAGTCTGATTTCCGGCATTCTACTGCCCTCCTATACCTTTATCGATGGATGCCCCGGTGACCCGGTTGACCACCACGTTGCTGATCACCACAAAAAGGACGATGAGCAGGTTGATGGCGTTGGCGTACTGATTCCAGCCCTTTTCGTTGTACTGGAACAGCATGGTGGTGAGAATCCTGGTGGACGGCGTGACCAGCAGGATGAACAGCGAGAGCTCCCGCATGGAGGAGATGAAGGGGAGCAGGTATCCCGACAGGAAGCTGGATTTTTGAATGGGGATGATGATTTTCAGCATCCGTTTCAGCCAGCCGATGCCCTGGATGGTTCCGGCTTCTTCAATTTCATTGCTCAGCTGGTGCATGGCGCCCACACTGGCCCGGGAGGCAAAGGGCAGGTACTTCACCGCTCCCACCAGGACCAGCAGGGTAAAGGTGCCGTACAGGGGCGGGATGAATCCCCGCTTGGCGGCGAACATGGAGAGGTAGATGGCGCCGAAGGCCATGCTGGGCATCAGGTAGGGAAAGAAAGCCAGGTTGTTCACCAGGGTGGAAAGGCCGGAGTTCTTCTTCTTCACGATGGCGTAACCCGCCAGAATTCCCACGGATCCGGCGATAAAGGCCACCGAAACCGACAGCCTGATGCTGTTCCAGAGCCCCGAGTAGATGCTGGGGTTTCTCAGGATTCCCGGTTCGCCGTTGGCGATCTGAGGATCCCCGGCGCCGGTCCAGAAGAGGGTGGTGAAGTTGCTGAAAGAGTAGTTACCCGGTTCCATGATGAACGATTCGATGGCGAAGGTGACCAGGGGCAGGATGCAGACCATTCCCACCAAGGTGATCAGCAGGTAGGAGACGGGCGATTTCAGCCCTTTTAGGTTGATCAGGGCGATGTTAGAGCTTTTACCGGTGATGGTGGTGTAGCTCTTACGGGTGCCCACAATTTTCTGGTTGATCCCCAGGATCAGGACGCCGATGGCGATCATGATCAGGGCGATGATGTAGCCGTAGCCGGGGTTGAGGCCGTTCAGGGTCCGGTACATCTGGGTGGTCAATACCTGATACCGCACCGAGGTTCCCAAAAAGGCGGGAACGGCGAAGGCGCTCATGGCGCTGGAAAACACCAGCAGGAAGGTGGAAAGCATGGCGGGCAGGACGATGGGAATGGTGATTCTCCGCATGATCTTGCCTCTGGTCGCCTTGAGGATCAAGGCCGCCTCTTCCAGGTTGGCATCCATGTTTCTTAAGATGCCTCCAATGAGGATGTACGCAAAGGGTGCGTAGTGGAGCCCTAGTACCACGATGATGGGGAAGGGTCCGTAGGCGAACCAGTTGGGCGTTTCGATCCCCGTGAGGGCGGTGAAAATCCCCGGGGCGCCCCCTATCCGGGAGTTCTTAAAAAAGTTCAGCCACGCCATGGCTAAGGTCCAGCTGGGCATGATGTAGGGAAAGATGAACAGGGTGGAAATAAGGCTTTTGAACCGGATGTTGGTCCGGGTCACCAGCCATGCCACCAGGCCGCCGAGAATAATGGCGATGAAGCAGGTTCCGAAGGAAACCACCATGGTGTTCAGAAAGGGTTCGTAGAAAACCTTCCGGCTGGAGGCGGAAAACAAGACTTTGGCCCAGTGGTAGAGGGTGAAGTCACCCACCTTGGCGCCCTTAACCCTCATAAGCTCCGCCTGGTGGACCGTAAAGGTGTCGAGAATAATCGTCACCATGGGGATGACCGTCAGGTAGACCAGGATGATGACCAGGGATACGAGGATGACGTTATGGGGTTTTCGGAAAAAGGATTTTAACCTGTTACGATAATTCACTCTTCAATCCTTATTTATCAGAAAGTGGGGGCCGCCCCGAAGGGCGGCCCGGCGGGAAAAGGCGTTCCGGCGGAAACCGGCGGCGCTTACCCGGTTTTAGTAAATGTACTCGTTCAGGAACTCTTCCACGTCCGCCCGGTTCTCAAAACAGAAGGCGGGATCCTCTTCCACCAGGACTTTCACCCAGGTGGTCATGGGGTGGTCGCCGGGCTGCAGGGGGATGCCCGGGTTGGGGGAGTAAGTTCCCAGGTCAGAACTCCAGGGAGAAAAGCCCTCTTCGGTGAGGAGAAACTCGATGAAAAGTTTAGCCGCATTGGGGTTTTCGGCGCTGGAGGACATGAGGGCGTAGATGGGGTAGTAGAATCCCGCAAAGGGTTTTACGTCCATCATCGGTTCCAAGGCCAGGTTTTTCGTTTCCTTGTAGCGGAACTTGGAGTAGACGAAGAGGCCGGCGTTGCGGGGTTTGTTCTGTCCCCGGATTCCGATGCTCTCGGCGGTCTTGGTGTCGGAGGTGGTAAGGATCAAG
>CAYYNJ010000194.1:5198-6018 GCA_964472775.1 uncultured Spirochaetaceae bacterium | reverse complement strand
GGCCTTTTTCGTAGCCGCCGGTATCGCTTCGGTGGCGTGGCTGAAGGATCTGCTGCCCGAGCAGAAACGGGGCAAGTTCCTCGGCGCCCGGATGATCTTCTGGATCGCCCTGCCTATGGTTATCGGCCCCGCCATTGGTTCGTTTTTAACCCAGCGTTACGGCCTGCCCGTGGTGAGTAACGGTTCTTCCGGGTTTATCCCCGGGCCGGTGCTCTTCCAGGTGGGTTCGGTGATCTCTCTTTTTTCTCTGATCCCCCTCTTTTTTATCCGGCACCGGGCGGGAGGCCGCCATGAATAAGGTGACATTAAGTCCGGGATTTTGGCGGGACCGGCAGGAGATGAACGAGACCAAGGCCATCTTTCACCAGTGGGAGCAGCTGGAAAAATCGGGGTGTCTGGAGAACTTCCGCGTCGCCTCGGGGCAGCGCCCGGGGGTTCACCAGGGATGGTTTTTTGCCGATTCGGATGCCCACAAGTGGCTCGATGCGGCATCCAGGATCTACCGGAACCGGAAAGACCCCGCCCTGAAGGAGCTGATAGACCGGTATGTTGCCTTGGTGCGGGGGGCCCAGGAAGCCGACGGCTACCTCTACACCTACAACCAGATTCTGTTCCCCGGAACCCGCTGGGCCAGCCTACAGATTGAACACGAGCTCTACTGCTTCGGCCATCTGATTGAGGCGGGGGTGGCCCATCATGAAGCCACCGGAGAGACCTCCTTCCTCCAGGCCGCCCGGTCGGCGGCGGACCGCATCGTGGAGGATTTTGCCCGCCGAGGCCCCGAGGGGGTCGGAACGCCCGCGCCCCGTGGTCGTCGATC
>CAYYNJ010000194.1:4504-5188 GCA_964472775.1 uncultured Spirochaetaceae bacterium | reverse complement strand
TTTACCCGCCGGGGCCCCGAGGGAACCCCGGGTCATCAGGAGATAGAAATTGCCTTGTTAAAACTCTACGGTGTCACCGGCCACGCCCCTTACCGGGATCAAGCCGCCCGGTTCCTGGAGAACCGGGGCCGGATTTCATTCTTCGGCCTCCGGACCGCCGGACAGTTTTTCCGCACCGGCCGCCGGGCCAAAGCGGCGGAACGGCAGAGACGGTCTTTTTTTGACACCCACCCCGGGGCTGCCGCCCACGATCTGCCTCCGGGAAACGCGGCGAAAAAGTCCTGGCTCACCGCCCTCCGCTGGTTCACCGGAGCCTTTTCGGGACGGTATTTTCAGCAGCATGCCCCGATTCGGCATCAGCATACCCCCGAGGGCCACGCCGTCCGGTTTGCCTACATGGAAACCGCCGCGGCCCGGCTGCTCCGGGAAACCGGGGGCTCCGGTAAGGCCGGGAATGACCGATTGGCCCAGGCCCTGGAACAAGCCTGGGACAGGATGGTCACCCGCCGGATGTACGTCACCGGCGGCATCGGATCCCTTCCCGGCTCCGAAGGCTTCGGCCGGGACTACGAGCTGGATCCCGAATTCGCCTACACCGAAACCTGCGCCGCCCTGGGATCTATCTTTTGGAACCGGGAAATGGCGGCCCTCTCGCCCGAAGATTTCGTGCAGACCTACCTTCTG
>CAYYNJ010000194.1:2054-4494 GCA_964472775.1 uncultured Spirochaetaceae bacterium | reverse complement strand
GCGGCCCTCACCGGGGAGGTTAAATACACGGACCTGACGGAGTGGCAGCTCTACAACGCCTCCGCCGTGGGCATGGGCCTGGGGGGCGACCGTTACTTCTACAACAACCCCCTGACCTGCCGGGGCGGGGTGACCCGGCGGCCCTGGTATGCGGTTCCCTGCTGCCCTTCCAACCTCTCCCGCACCTGGGCCGATACGGCGGCCTTCCTCCACACCCACGAGACCCGGGGAATCAGGATTCATCAGTATGTCTCCGGCCGGATCGAAACAGAAACGGCGGTTATTGAGATGGAGTCTACCCTGCCCTGGGAGGGGACGGTCAGCCTGACCCTGCATCCCTCCGGCGGGCCCCGGGAGTTCAGCCTTTTCCTCCGCCGTCCCTCCTGGAGCCCCGGGCTCCGGGTTCTGATCAACGGCGAACCTCATCCCCTTTCACCTCCTCCGGTGCCCCGGATCACCGGTGCCGGCTTTGATCCCGCCGCGGCGGACTGGATCGAAATCCGCCGGCCTTGGCGGGGGGGAGACCGGGTGGAACTGGTCCTGGACATGGATATCCGGCTTCTCCGGCCCCATCCCCGGGTGAAAGGACATAGGGGCCGTTCCGCCGTCTGCCGGGGGCCCCTGGTGTACTGCCTGGAAACCAGCGACAATCCCGAAGCGGATATTTTTACCGCCCCCCTTGATCCGGCGAGCCTCCGGCCGGTGCGGGACCCGGACTTCCTAGGCGGATGCGTCAGGCTGGAAGGATCATCCCGGGAAGGGGGACAATTGATTTTGATTCCCTACTATCTTTGGGGCAACCGGGGACCCTCGGGAATGACCGTTTGGGTCTTCACCGGCCATACAGAATAAAGAAGGATTAGCATGAATACCAGCACAGATAAAACCTCCCTGACAACCCCCTGGACTCCGGCTCAACCGGTTCCGCTCCCCGAATACCCCCGGCCCCAGATGGTTCGGCCGGAGTGGCAGAACCTCAATGGTACCTGGGAATACGCCATCCGTCCCGCCGGAGCGCCCGAGCCGGAGGACTACGACGGCCCCATCCTGGTGCCCTATCCGGTGGAGTCCGCCCTGTCGGGGGTCCAAAAGCCCCTGCTTCCCGGGGAAAAGCTCTGGTACCGGTGCCGATTTTCGGTGCCCGGGCCTTGGGCAGGCCGGAACCTGCTTCTCCACTTCGGGGCGGTGGATTACCGGTGCGAGGTTTTTCTCAACCGGCAAAGTGTGGGCTCCCACACCGGGGGATATCTGCCCTTCAGCATTGACATCACCGAAGTCCTTACCCCGGGCGGCGGGGAGCAGGTGCTGGTGGTGGCGGTGGAAGACCCCACCGATTCCAAGCAGCAGCAACGGGGTAAACAGGTACTCAAGCCCGAAGGGATCTGGTACACCGCCGTCTCGGGGATCTGGCAGACGGTCTGGCTGGAACCGGCGGCTCCGGTCAGCCTGGACCGGCTGAAACTGACCCCCCGGGGAGGAGAGCCCCCGGTGGAAACCGTTCTGCGCGCGGCCTCGCTGGATCGTGCCGGAAACCTGAAGGTTCAGGCGATCTTAAAAGAAGAGGGGAAGATTGTGGATTCCCGGGAAGCTCCGGCGGGGGAGGCCCTGGTTTTTACCGTTTGTGAACCTCGCCTCTGGTGCCCCGAAGATCCCTTTCTCTACGGCCTGGAAGTGAGTCTTATTGAAGACAGCCGGGTAATAGACCGGGTGGAAAGCTACGCGGCGCTGCGGGATTTTTCCGTGAGCACCGATGCCCGGGGAAAGAAGCGGATCACCCTGAATGGCAAGCCCCTCTTTCTCTACGGCCCCCTGGACCAGGGCTACTTTCCCGACGGCCTCTACACTCCGCCCTCCGAAGAGGCCATGATCTTCGACATCGAGTATGCCCGGCAGACCGGATGCAACATGATCCGGAAGCACATCAAGGTGGAACCCCTGCGTTGGTACTATCACTGCGACCGCCTGGGGATGATTGTTTGGCAGGATATGCCCAACGGGGGCCGCTACGACGGGGTGATTTCAGCCCTCTTGGCCATGTTTTTCGGTCTCCGGTGGGATGACACCCGGAAACTGAAGAGGTTAGGCCGTCAGGACGAGGCAAACCGGCAGGAGTTCAAGGCCGAGCTGGAAGAGATGATGGATCACCTCCACAACAGCCCCTCCCTGGCCGTCTGGGTCCCCTTCAACGAAGGGTGGGGGCAGTTCCACGCCGCGGAAATTGGAGCCTGGGTGAAACAGAAAGACCCCACCCGTCTGGTGGACCATGCCTCGGGCTGGTTCGACCAGGGGGCGGGAGATTTCCGCAGCAGCCATATCTACTTCAAAAAGCTCTCCCTGCCCCGTAGGGATGCCCGGGTCAAAATCATCTCCGAGTTCGGCGGCTACAGCCTGCTGGTGCCGGGTCATGTGTGGGACCCGGACCACAAGTTCACCTACCGCC
>CAYYNJ010000194.1:0-2044 GCA_964472775.1 uncultured Spirochaetaceae bacterium | reverse complement strand
GGAGCCTTATTGAAAAACAGCTGAAACCGCTTATCTCCAAGGGACTGGCGGCGGCGGTGTACACCCAGACCTGCGACGTGGAGGTGGAGATCAACGGCTACCTCACCTATGACCGGAAGGTAGAGAAGATGGACCGGGAAGAACTGCGGCGGATTCACCGGAGCCTGTATGAGGATTTTGAAGGATGGGCCGATTCTCCGTAAGGACCCCTCCAGAAGAGGATGAGCTTATGTATTCTTTGTCGGCCCTTATCGGTATATGCCGAATTTAAAAGAAAAGAGTATTTTATATCCATGAAAGTAACGCTTACGGGAACAGAACGAGGAACGGTGATGCTTCCGGTCAAACTACGGAAGGAGCTGGGTATTGAGGCGGAATCGCTTCTCATTGCCGAATCCACCGGGGAGGGTATCCTTCTTCGGCCTGCGGTGGCTCTCCCGGTAGAGGTCTATAGCCGGGATCGCCTGGAAGAATTTGCCGTGGCGGAGAAGAACCTGGCTGAATGGTACAGCCGCAAACACCGTTGAGTCATGCGGGTATTCCGGGATGCCAACATCCTCTTCTCGGCATCATTCTCCGATGGTGCGCTCCCGGGAAGAAAAAAATCACCCCACGCTGCAGATTCCTTTCAGGGCGCGCTTGGCCAGGACCAGGGCCCCGATCATGTTGGCATTGGATCCCCTTTCGTCAATCACCGAGGGACGGAGGTAGTACATATACCCCATCTTTCCCATAAGACGCTGGGCGGAAGGGCCAAAATAGGGGAGGGCGTAACTGGGTTTACCTCCCAGGCAAATGGGCGCCCCGGGAACCAGCCCGTCTTTTTCGGCGGTCTTTAGAAGAATCCGGGCGGCTTCGGCAAGAATCTTCCCGTAGAGCCTGTCGGTATTCACCGCCGCCTCGACCCGCATCCGGGAGAGTTTGCTTATGTGCTGCCCCGCAATAGAGGGTTCGGTCATTTGCCGGACCTCATGAATGTCCAGAAACTGGGTGTAAAAATCATCGTTTCCCACCACGGATCGAAAAAGCCGGCACCGGCCGGGACCCGAGAGAATGACCTCGGCCCTGAGGCTGTCCGGATCGCCCATGGGGCCGGTGAGCAGGGTCGGGGGGAGTTCCTCATCTTTAAGATTCAATTCGAAGAGGTCAAACGAGGCGTTGACTTCGTTAAAGAAAGATTTTAACTGCCACTTGGCAAGACCGATGGAATAGCCCGGTTCGTTGGTGGGGTGAAGGCTGGAGTCGATACCGTCCCAGTCGTGGGCGGGAAACCGGATTTTGCCCTCCCGGGAGATCCAGGCACCCCCCCAGCCGCCGCCGAAAACCCAGTAGAGAAGTTCCATCTGAAGAACACTCCATTCCGCCAGGGCGCCGGTGTTGGCGTCGTTTTCTATGGCGGCGGGAATATCAAGGGCGTCGGCCACGGCGTTTTTAAGATTGTAGCCGTTGTACTGCGGGCAGTTTTGAAATAATTGAAAGGCCCCGTCACTCCCCAAAATCCCCGGAGCCGAAATCCCCGCGGCCAGGGGTTTGCGGCCGCATTCCTTAAGGGAGGCCGCCACCACCGAGAGAAGATCCGAGACAAAATCGTCAAAAGTTTCGCCATATAAATGAATGGGAAACAGGGTTACATGAAGAAGGGTTTGATCGGGAGCAAACACCCCCACCTTAACCCCCCGGCCCGCTCCGATATCCAGCGCCAAATAACAATCCGACATGTCCGAATTATATCAACGAAAATCCGGGGTGTATATGCAGGAGAATGGGACTCACCTTTCTGCTACCTCTTCGTTTTACCAAATAATAGAAGCCTTTCATCTCTGCCGCTCGGAGGCAGAATAAAAAGAACCCCCAGCATCCCCGCCCAGGCCAGCATCACCGCCCCCAGCCAGGGAGTCTCGGCGGGAAATAACGAAGAGAGAAAGAAGTAGGGCATTTGGCTGATGAAGGCTACCGTCCCCGCCAGCCCCAGGGCCAGTCCCGGAAGAAGCATCCGGCGCCTTCGGAGAATCCGGCGGCTTCGGAGAATCCGGCGGCTTAGGAG
>CAYYNJ010000193.1:0-6058 GCA_964472775.1 uncultured Spirochaetaceae bacterium | reverse complement strand
TCGATACCTTCACCGATCTTCTGGGAGCTGAATAATGAGACAGCGAAAACCGTTAATCCTTCTGTTCCTGACCTTGATAGCCATGAATCCCCTGTTCGCCGAGTATCTGGAAGAGCCTTTTCGCATCCTCTCCTCCCGGGCCCACAGCATCGGGGGCCTCCACGCCGCCGACACCTACGATATGGGCACCATATTCACCAACCCCGCCGGTTTCCAGCGGGTGGAGCCGCAGGTGGCGTTTTCTGAACTAACCCTGGGACTCCGGGGACCTGTTTTCGACATTGCCGATGTGGTGGTTCAAGCCATGGCGGGGGGCGGGGACTTCGCCGAGATTCTGGGATCCGACTCGGTTCAGGATATGCTCACCGGCCTCTACGCCGGCATGAATCTCATAACGCCCTTCTACTTCGGCTACGTCGGCAACGGTTTGGGTCTGGGGATCTTTAACAACAGTGATGTTACCTTTCAGGAGTCCGCCCCCCTGACCCTGGGAATCACATTGAAAGAAGAACTCCTGCTCTCGGGAGGGTATACCTACAGGATTCCCCTGCCGGAGGACTCCGGGCATACCCTTGATGTGGGCCTTCTTTTGAAGGGTGGCTTAAGGGGTTCCGTCCACGTAACCGAGGCGTTTGCCAACCTGATGAATTTGGACATCTCCGCCGATACCATCCTGGGATCTCCCTTTACCTTCACCGCCATCATCGGGCTGGATGCGGGGATTCTCTACGGTTGGAGGGACCTTTTGACCGTGGGTATCACCGCCCTGGACCTTTTTTCGCCCAGCTCCCGGAAGACCTACAGCAATCTGGATGCCATGTTAGGGGGAAGTGAGAACCCTCTGACCACCGAAACAGGCACCGTTCCGGCTTCCCTCAACATCGGGGTGGGCATCACCCCGCCCTTGGGGCCACTGGAAAGGTATATTTCTAAGCTCTCTCTCTTTGTGGATTATAAAGACATTCTGGGGCTGTGGCTCTATCAGGAAATCTACCGCAATCCCTGGCTGCGCCTCAGCGCCGGGGCGGAATTGACCATGCTGGAGATTTTTTCGCTTCGGGGGGGCTTGAGCGGCGGCCTTCTCAGTGCGGGCCTGGGGGTGGATCTTTCCCTCTTTACCCTGAACATCGCCATGTTCGGTACCGAACTGGGATCCGAACCGGGGGTCCAGCCCATTTACAACCTGATGCTTGGTTTGGAATTCCGATATTAGCCTTTTTTGCCCCGGCTCGGCGCCGGGGAGGCCCCCTGGGGGGCCGTGGAAAATCACTGGGTTTTTTATCAAACTACGTTGACATTTTTTAGTGAAGTTGCTATATTTCGGCCTGTCAGGGAGTTCTTCCCTGGATGTGAAGTGCCGCTGAGCGATGCTTCATGAGGGTTTTGATTTTTCAAAACTTGAGCGGGCCGCTAGCTCAGTTGGTAGAGCAACGCCCTTTTAAGGCGTGGGTCAAAGGTTCGAATCCTTTGCGGCTCATAAAGGTATTTGAGGGGTAACCGCCTTCAAGCAGTTTCTTAACCGTCTTGGGATTTCCGTTCCACGGTTCAGAAAATGTCTCCTTCGTCTAGTGGTTAGGACACCGGGTTTTCATCCCGGCAACAGGGGTTCGACTCCCCTAGGAGATGCCTAGTAGGCCATTCAAGAGAAATCTTGGATGGCCTTTTTTTGTTTGCCCTATTTTTATGGTCTCTGGTTATAAAAAAAAAGCCGCCGGTCAGAATAATCTGTCCGGCGGCTTTTAGATGTCAGGTGGTTATTAGAACCAGAAGCGGAAACCCACGGCTCCTTGGATGCCCCAGGTGGGGAAAACCAGAGGATTCAGGGCGATTCCGACCCGGGGAGCCAGTTCCACAAAGAGCTCCAGCACGTCGATGGGGTAGATGTTGAGGCCCACGGGAATTCGGAGTCCCAGGTCTACATCGGTGACGTCCCCTAAGGTGAGGTTCACGTAGGCTCCCGGTCCCGCATAGAGGTTCAGCATGCCCGTCAGGTGTTCCCGGAACATCCAGTAGTCGGCGGTGAGACCCAGGTTGAGGATTCCTCCCCCCGCCCGCACGCCGATACCGAAGATGGGATCGATTCCGTCCAGCTTAAGCGACAGAGCTCCTCCGGGAATGGCAGAGTCGGTGCCCAGGGCGTTGAAGCTGAAGGCTCCTCCGATTCCCAGGGCGGAAACGGATAGGGATGCAAGTGAAAGGACGAGCATTACAATTAAAATTCTTTTTTTCATGGTAGTCTCCTTTGGCGCAATTTCTTAATAATAATAACGCATCTCAACGAGAGAGTCCATGGCCAAAGATCTTCCTTTGTCCGGCTAAAGAGAATTGACCCCGGGGGGTTCCTTCATTATCATGGGATAAATCGATAGCCGGAGGGAATGAATGAATAATGTCGTCTTAACCGCCACGGATCTGGACGGGTTTCTGACCGAAAAAGATAAAAAGCATATCGCCGAGATGGCAGATTATTACAAAGAAGCCATGGATATCTACGAAGTGCTGAACCGTTCCAACTTTACCGAGAAGGTGGAATCCAGCAAAAAAGAGCTGATCAAGCTTTACAACATCATGGGAAAGCGTCTTCAGGAAATTACCGGCTCCGAATCGGCCATCCGGGTTTATCCTTTCGATACTCCCCGGGAGAGTCACGGCGAGGCTTCCCGGCTTATCGCCAAGCTCAGGGATATCCGAACAGAGCACCATGAGTTTGTCTATTATATTCAGCGGGCCTATGAGCTCCTTTTTCACCTGGCCTTCAGCGGCTCCGAATCTACCAAGCGGAACTACCTGATTACTCAGACCCCCGTGAATGTGCCGGTTCAGAACTATGCGGTCCATAAGATTCCCGATGTTGATGCGGATATTGAGAATTCCGTCATGTGTGTCATGCTGCGGGGCGCCCTGCTGCCTTCCATGATCATGAGCAAAGAAATTCAGGAATACAGCTCGAAACGGTATGTCACCCCCTTCGCCCTCTTTAAAATCAAGCGGGACGATGCTAAGAAAGAAGACGATATGGAGTATGTCCTGGATCTGAACAAGTCTTTTTTTAATCTTGATCAGCTTCACGGTAAGGATCTGATTTTCGCCGATCCCATGAACGCCACCGGGGGAAGCCTGGTTACCATCGTGAAATATTTGAACGAACAAGGGATCAAACCCCGGTCTATCAAGTTTTTTAATGTCATTTCCGCCCTGAAGGGAACCCTCCGGATTATCAGGGCCATACCCAACGCCACCGTTTATACTCTGTGGATGGATCCCGCCCTGAACGACAAGGCCTACATCATGCCCGGTCTGGGGGACGCCGGGGACCGGCTGAATGGTACCGATACGGAAGACTATCCCCGGAATATTATTCAGCTCATCGCCGACTATGGATCCAACATTGCCCAGCTTTATCGGGCCCAGGTGCGGGAAGTGGAGAATACGGTACTGGGTTGATGAAATATTTATACCGGCTCGGACTAACCGCCTTGGTTGTGATATCCGCTTCCTGTGTTTCAGGGGTCAGCCCGGAAGAGGCGGCCCAGGTTTACTATAATCTGGGGAATGCCTACCAGGATTTTGTAAAAGAACCGGCGGCCGCCCGGACCTACACCCGGGCGTGGGAATTGAATCCCCGGCTCTTTCAGGCAGGATACAACCTGGCCAGATTGGAGATAGAGGCGGGGCGGCCCGCAGAAGCCCGGGCGTCATTGGAGCATCTGCTTCTTCAAGACGAATCAAACACCCTTCTACTGGAACTGCTGGCTTGGAGCTATGTGGCGGAGGGGGAGGGGGCAAAGGCCCGGGATATTTACGAGAACCTGCTATCCCTTGAACCCCGGCATGACAGGGCCCTCTATAATCTGGCCCGGCTCTACGAAAATGAAGAACGCTGGGCCGATGCCCGGCAAGCCTATTGGAGACTCTATACACTCCCGTCCTACGCCCACGTGAAAGATTCTCCCCAGGAGTTTCTTCTTCGTACCTCTCTGTTGGATTTAAGGCTGGATGATAAAACTGAAGCGGTTAAAAATCTGGAGTATTTAAGAGAGGAGTATCCTGATTTGCGCGGCCTGGAGGCCCTGGGGCGCATCTACCAGGAAGACCGGCTTTTCGGCAGGGCCTTGGAGGTGTACGAGGATGCCTTAGATCTACCCTCCCAAGATCTTGCGGAGGAGAAAGAGCTGAGGAACCAGATCCTCCGGGAGAAGGCGTTTATTCTCCTCTCGGTGGTGGAAGATGAAACCCAGGGCATGGCGGCCCTGGAGGAGGCTGTCCAGGCGGGAGGGGCGGATTACACCTATTTTGAAAGGCTTCTTGGGTTGGAAGATTTTCTGTTTTTCGATCAGGTTTCTGAATTGAGAAATCGTGAAGGAATTGTTCCTCAGGAAGAGGGGGAGGAGGATCCGCAAGCGGACGAAGAGGGCGGGGAAGAATCACTCCTCCCGACGGAGCTGCCTCCGCCGGAAGGTTAAATCCCCCGATACCTTATCTGAGCGGCGTATTATCCAGTAACCGGAAAACGTCTTCAAACATCCCGTCGATGTCGCCTTGGGCATCGATATCCCGCATAATTCCCTTGGGCTTGTAGTACTCAATGAGAGGAGCTGTCTGTTTGTCGTATACCTTCAGCCTGTTGAGGATGGCTTCTTCCATATCGTCGGGACGGATGTAAAGTTCTCCCCCATCGATATCGCATATTCCTTCCACCTTGGGAGGAAGGGTTTTAATATGGTAGATCTT
This sequence comes from uncultured Spirochaetaceae bacterium, assembly GCA_964472775.1. Classification (GTDB taxonomy): domain Bacteria; phylum Spirochaetota; class Spirochaetia; order UBA9216; family UBA9216; genus CAYYNJ01. Next base: position 1,327 of record CAYYNJ010000193.1, on the reverse strand, counting down.
TCCGCAGGTCCGACAGATCCGGCGTCCCGCCAGCCGGGTGACAATCTTTTCATGGGGTATGGTAAAATTAATCACCAAATCAACCGAGAAAAGCTTGTCAAATTCCTCCGCTTGGGGAATGGTCCGGGGAAATCCATCCAGGACAAACCCGTTTTGGGCGTCTTTTTGGTTCAGCCGTTCTTCCACCAAGGCCAATGTCAGCTCGTCTGAAACGAGATTCCCTTCATCCAGGATCGATTTCACTTTTTTTCCCAGTTCTGTTTGGTTCTTAATGGCGGCTCTGAAGAGGTCGCCGGTGGAAATGTGAGGAATCGAGTATTTCTCTTTAATCCCTGTGGCCATGGTTCCTTTGCCGGCCCCCGGAGGGCCCAGAAGTATCAAATTCATTTTCACTCCTTGTATACTCTTTTATTATGATTTTATCGTTCCGAGGCTTTCAATAGCGCCTCTCTGAAATTCCCTCGATACCTCTCGGTGTAGTCGGCGGCGCATTCGGACGAGCAGTAGTGGGCTGTTGGTTCGGCCGCATCTTCCTGTAATTCTCCTTTCGAGGCCTCCGCTGGAATTTTTTCCCGGGGGATCGAGAAGAAACGGCCGCAGGTGGAGCAGGCCACGTACAGTTCGGCACATTCCCTGGTGCAATACCAACCACCGTATGCTTCCGCCTCCGGTACATGGGTTCCGCAATTGCGGCAGCGAATATAGGTAATGGCCTCGTCCAATCCCGTCCCCCTTTGATCTTTTCCCAATGATAATAATCACATTATCGAGGTCTTTAGGTTTTATCTCAAGCCTTTGTCTCTATTTACGGCTAATTCTTGGGGAAACTCCCCGGGGGAGGATAAAAATCCCCTCATTTCCGGTTGCCTCCTAAATTTTTATGGTTTATCCTTGAGTAGTTCCTGAGGAGGCTTTATGGGGTTGTTTGACCGGGTTAAGGAAGGATTAGATCAGGGTTTGGACGGTTCCCGCACACTCCTTAAAAGTGCAAAGGAAAAGAGCCTCATCCTGGAAGAGCTTTCAGTATTGAAAATCGATATTAAGAGGATTGATGCCCGCATAAACAGCCTTGTCAGGGACTTGGGGTTAGGTGTCTACTCCGCCTTCATCGAGGAGGGGAAACAATCTCTCTCTTCGAAAAGCCCGGGCATTAAGGCAACCCTTCAAGAGCTCCAGGAGCTTCAGAGCTTGAGAAAGGTTAAAGAGGATAAAATATTACAATATAAGTAATTATAAATTATTATCTCTACTTGGTGATAATTTTCCTCCGTTGTGTTGACACAAACGGGACGATCCGGTATATTCACCAACGTCGCCGAGAGGTGCA
>CAYYNJ010000192.1:717-6064 GCA_964472775.1 uncultured Spirochaetaceae bacterium | reverse complement strand
CGGCGCGCCGAGATTGATCTTGGTGATGAAGACCATCTCCGCGAGCTTCTTCCGGCCCCGGGTCTCCCCCGGCCTTGGGGGTCTGCGGCATCTGTCATCCTTCCCTGGTGCCCTTGGCCGAGCCTGTCTGTTCTCACTGCGGGGCCCCTCTGATTTCCGAGCTTAATGTCTGCCTCCGGTGCCGGGAAAACGAGGATCCCCCCGCCTACGACCGGGCCTTCTCGCTTTTTCCCTATGGGGGACCGGCCAGGGAGCTCATGTATCAGTATAAATTCCGGGGCCGTAAAACCTTATCGGCCTACCTAGCCCGCCGCATCACCGAACAGTACGGCTCGTATCTAAAGGCGGTCTCTCTTATACCGGTTCCTTCGGAACCGCGGAACCTGAAAAAAAGGGGGTGGGATCCGGTACTGACCCTGGCCAGGGACTTGGCAGCCTTAAACGGCGTTAAGGTTGAAAGGGTATTGGGACGCAGAAAATCCATTTCTCAAAAGGGACTTAACAGGAAGGATCGTCAGGGGAATTTATCGGGTAAAATCTATCTGCGGCGCCGGGTTGAAGCATCCTCGGCGGTTTTACTTGACGATATTTGGACCACCGGGGCGACGGCTCAGTGTTGTTCCCTGGTTCTCAGAAATTCCGGTTTGGAGAATATCACCGTATTGACCGTTTGCCGGGATTAAAACCCTCTGACAAACCATGCGCCGATTTCCCTCTTCGGGCTTGACGAAAAGGGGGGGAATTGCTATGATTAATCGACAGCTTAAGGAGACAGACCGGAAGAAGTCGTGCGCGGCTTCTTTTTTTTGTATAAAGGCTCTACCCAAAAGAAATCATGCGGGATTGAGCCTCCTTAGTTCTTTTGTTAGAAGGATTGATGTGGAGTATTTAGAAAGCAAAGATCCGCAATACGACCTGGTAGCCCCCGTTGTTGAGGGAATGGGCTATAGTATTGTGGAGTTAAAGAGCCGGATCGTCCAAAGACAACTGCATGTTGCTTTGGTGGTTCATCGGGAACCCGGGGTGTCCCTGGAAGATTGTTCCCAAATTTTCCGTACCATCCAGCCACGGCTTGAGATGGCCAACAGCAGCCGGGATATTTCTTTGGAAGTTTCTTCTCCCGGCATTTCCCGGCGATTGAAATCCGCCGATGAACTGCTGGTTTTTAAGGGCCGGGGCATTAAATATCTTCTTGATGAAGAGTCGGACTGGCACACCGGAATCATCGGCCAGGCCAATGCGGACAGCGTCAGCATCCTTCAAGAAGACCACACCGAGGAAATTTCATTATCAAGAATCAAACGCATAAAATTAGACGATACTCAAAGGTCGGGAGGTAGGCTATGAATACCGAATTGGCAGATGCAATCCGTCAGATAGTTCAGGATAGGGGAATATCAGAAGATCTGGTGCGGCGTACCATCGAAGATTTCCTTCTGGCGGCCTATAAAAGAAAATTCGGCATGGTGGAAAACGCCATCGTTCAGTTCAGCGAGGACGGAACCGGAGTGGCCCTCTTTGCCCAGAAAATGATTGTGGACGATGTGGACGATCCCGTGACGGAAATCTCCCTGGAAGAAGCCCTGGAATATAGCGAAGAAGCGGAGATCGGTGATGAGCTTCTCATCGAGATCGAACCTAAAGACTTCGACCGTGTGGCGGTACAGTCGGCCAAGCAAAAAGCTCGGCAGACCCTGAAGGATATTCAAAAAGACACCCTCTATTCTGAGTACAAGGAAAAAGAGGGTGAGATGATCATCGGTTATTACCAGCGGGAAAGAAATGGGAACATTTTTGTGGATCTGGGGAAAATAGAAGGTATTCTTCCTAAAAAATACCAGTCTCCCCGGGAATCCTACCGGCCCAACGACCGTATCAAGGCGCTTATTTACGATGTGAACAAGACCCCTGCGGGGCTCAACGTTGTCCTTTCCCGAACCCATACCGATTTTGTGAAGAGAATCTTCGAGCTGGAAGTCCCGGAGGTTTACGACCGCACCGTTGAAATCTTTAAGATTGTACGGGAGCCGGGGTACCGGACGAAAATCGCCGTGTATTCCAATCGGGAAGATGTGGACCCCGGGGGAGCCTGTGTGGGCATGAAGGGGGTCCGGATCCAGTCCATCGTCAGGGAACTGGAAGGGGAGAAGATCGATATTCTCAAATATGATAACGATCCCCGGGGTTTTATTAAAAACGCCCTGTCCCCCGCCGAGGTTGATTCGGTGGTCATCATCGATGAGGCGAAGCGGCAAGCCCTGGCGGTGGTTCAGGAAAGTCAGCTTTCCCTGGCCATCGGAAAACAAGGACTGAACGTTCGTTTAGCCAACCGTCTGGCGGACTGGAACATCGACGTGAAAACCGAAGAACAGTTCGATGAGATGGATATTTCCCTGGATTCTAAACGGGCCGTTTCTGCGCTTTTCGGCGACACCGAAGAAGAAGAGATCACCAGGATTTCTGAACTCCCCGATGTTCCCGAGAAAATTGTCGATATTCTCACCGAAAACGGGGTGGAGCTTATCGAAACCCTCATCACTCTTCCTGAAGAAGAATTGAAAACCTTCGAAGGATTGACTGAAAGCGACGTTAAAACCCTTCAGGGCATCATCGCCGAAAATGTAGACATCATCGAAGAAGAGGAAGAGCCTCAGTACCAGGAAGAAGACGAGTATAGCGATGATGAAGAGATGGATGAAGAGGTGCCGGCCCCCGATGAGGAGCCGGAAACCTATGAATGTCCCGAATGCGGTCATCCCATCACCACCGAGATGACCAACTGTCCCAGCTGCGGCGTGGGATTCAGTTTTGAGTTTGAAGAAGAAAATGAAGATGCGGCAGACGACGATGATGATGAAGAAACAGAGGAAGACTCAGATGACGCTTAAAAATTGAGTTTTTTTATCCGGGAGGGAAATTGATTTTGTTTCGATTTACCCCTTCCGGGAGTCTTTCATAAATAGCGTTGGATTGTTAGAATAGCTACGGAGCAGGTACACATGGCAGAAGAACAGGAAAAGACACAGAAACCCAAAGCGACCCTTATTAAACATCGGAAACCGGATACCCCGGCTTCTTCGGAGTCCAAGGCCGACAAGAAGAAGGTTGTGGTGGTTAAAAAGAAAACTACCAAAAAACCGGTTCCCAAGGTGGTTGTTCAGAAACAGGACGATTCTCATGATCGTGGCCGTGCTGACGAAGAGCAACCCGGAACGGTTTCTCCTCCGGCTTCTCCTGTTCAAGCCGCTGCCGAGAAAGATACGGAAGCACCCAAGGTTGTTAAAACCGCCCCGGTGAAAGAGACCCAAGCGGAATCAAAAAGCACCGAATCTTCCGATTCGGGGGACCGTCCGGCCGCACCGGCCAGCCGTCCTGCAGGAAGAACGGGGAGTGATTCCCCGAGGGAGCCGGGACTCAACAGCTACCGGGCCCAGCCCCGGAGCGGTTCCGATGGAAGGCCCGCCTACAGCGCCGCCCCCCGCAGACCCAGTTCTCCCGCCTACAAGCAGGGATATAAAAACCCCAATCCGCCGCCCAAGCCCGAAAGGCCGGCCCCCGGAGCAGGCTACCGTGACAACCAGGGCGGCGGCGGAAACTTCCGCAGCGGCCCCGGTGGAAGGCCCGGCGGTTTTACCCCCCGGCCCGGCGGCGGACCCGGAGGTCCCGGCGGTTTTAGAAGCGGAGGCCCCGGCGGTCCCAAGCCCGGCGGATTCAGGGGCGGTGCGCCCCGGCCCGGCGGCGGAGCCAATCCCATGCCTCCCGAAGGGGAAGCTAAGTCTCCCGGCAAGAAGTTTTTTAAAGCCAAGAAACCTTCGTACCAGAAGAAGAAAGAACCCATCACCAAGGAACGGGATTTTCAGATCAAGAAAAAAGCCGTTCAGATGGCCAACCCCGTACCCAAAGAGATCGATATCATGGATGTCATCACCGTAGCCGATCTGGCTAAAAAGATGAATCTGAAGGCATCGGAACTCATCAGCAAGCTGATGGGCATGGGTATGATGGTTACCATCAACCAGCAGATCGACGCGGATACCGCTGAGATTCTGGCGGCTGAGTATAAATGTAAGGTGAACATTGTTTCTCTTTACGATGAAACCCTCATCGAAAGCGACGCGGCCGAAACGGAAGAGGCCCTTCGCCCCCGGCCTCCGATCGTTACCGTCATGGGTCATGTCGACCATGGTAAGACCAAACTTCTTGATGCCATCCGGGAAGCCAACGTGGTGGCCGGGGAGTTCGGCGGAATTACCCAGCATATTGGCGCCTACAAGGTGGCTCTGGAAACCGGTGACATCGTGTTTCTCGATACCCCCGGTCATGAGGCGTTCACCTTAATGAGAGCCCGGGGGGCCCAGATTACCGACCTGGTAATCCTCGTGGTGGCCGCTAACGACGGCGTCATGCCCCAGACCATAGAAGCCATTGACCATGCCAAAGAGGCGGGAGTTCCCATCATCGTGGCGGTCAACAAGTGCGACCTTCCCGAAGCCAATCCGGACCGGGTTAAGCAGCAGCTTTCCGATAGGGATCTCATCCCCGAAGATTGGGGTGGATCTACCATCTTTGTGGAGATTTCCGCCCTGAAGAAGGAAGGTATCAAGGAACTGCTTGAAGCGGTGCTTCTCCAGGCCGAAATGCTTGAACTGAAGGCCGACTATAACTGCCGCGCCGAAGGTAAGGTAATTGAATCCAAGGTTGATCACGGCCGCGGTATCGTCGGTACCGTAATCATTGAAAGGGGTACCTTAAGAATCGGTGATCCCTTTGTGGCGGGAACCCATGCCGGTAAGGTCCGGGCCATGTTCGATGACAAGGGCAATAAAATTGACGAAGCTCCCCCGGCTACCCCGGTGGAGATCCTCGGCCTCACCGGCGTCCCCAACTCCGGCTCACCCTTCCAGGTGACCGAAAGCGAGAAGGTGGCCCGTCAGGTGGGCACCAAACGCCAGGAGCTGGAGAAGCATGGGGAAGCCAAGAATGTGAAGAAAATCACCTTGGATAACCTTTACGACTCCATTCAGGACGGCGAGATTCAGGAACTTAAGGTTATCATTAAGGGTGATGTGCACGGATCGGTGGAAGCCCTTCAGACTGCTTTAGAAAAACTGAGCACCTCTGAGATCCGTCTCAGCGCTATCAGAGCCTCGGCGGGGGCCATTATCGAGAACGATGTTAACCTGGCTTCGGCGTCCAACGCCATCATCATCGGTTTCCATGTCGGCAAGGAGCCCAGCTCCGCGGGTATGGCCAAGCGCGAGGGTGTGGAGATCCGGCTCTACAGCGTGATCTACGAATTGCTCGACGATGTCCGCGATGCAATGACGGGTCTCCTGGAGCCGATCGT
>CAYYNJ010000192.1:0-707 GCA_964472775.1 uncultured Spirochaetaceae bacterium | reverse complement strand
TCCCACTCCCAAGGCCCAGGCCTTGGCGGAACAGGAAAAGGTAGACATCCGTAAATACAATGTCATCTATGACTGTGTGGAGGATATCCGTTCGGCCATGGAAGGCCTGCTGGCGCCGGAATTGAAAGAAGCGGTGGTTGGAACCGTGGAAGTACGGGACGTCTTCAAGGTCCCCAAAATCGGACTCATCGCAGGTTGTTACGTCACCTCCGGAAAAATCACCAGGAATGCCAACGTCCACGTTTACCGCGACGGTGTGGAAATCTACACCGGCAAGGTTACCTCCCTCAAGCGGTTTAAAGACGATGCGAAGCTGGTTGAGAAGGGATATGAATGCGGCGTAGGAATTGAGAATTACGTCGATGTCCAAGAGGGAGACCTGTTCGAAGTCTTTGAGATCCACGAAGTGGCCAAGAAGCTGGAGAATAGTAAATAAAGATGTCTGAGTTTCGGCTTAAAAAAATTGAAAGTCTTCTGAGAGATCAGGTTTCGGCCTTGATTGTCTCTCAGAAGATTAAAGATCCCCGGGTGACCCCTTTCTTGACGGTGAGTCAGGTCCAGGTCTCCCGGGATCTGGTCTACGCCAAAATATATATTTCCAGCTTTGAAGGTGAGAAGAAACTCGCCGCCGGCGTGGATGGTTTAAACCATGCCGCCGGTTTTATCCCAAGCCAGGTTGGAAAACCGTTAACCATAAGAACTACCCC
>CAYYNJ010000191.1:0-6088 GCA_964472775.1 uncultured Spirochaetaceae bacterium | reverse complement strand
ACGTGCAGATCGGAGCAGGCTCGGTGGTGCTGAAGGAAATTCCCGACAACTGCACCGTCGTCGGCATACCCGGGACCATCCTTAAGCGGGGCGGCCATCCGACGGATGATATGAATCAGGTGGACATTCCCGATCCGATTGCAGTGGAAATGGAATGCCTGCTGCGCCGAATCGTCAGCCTGGAGCAGAAACTGAGAAAAATGGAAGGGAAGTAATCTCTTTCGGTTAGGAGGAATCAAGTGAAAGTTTACAATACACTGACAAGAAAAAAAGAAGAATTCGTCCCGGTGGATGAAAAGGAAATCCGGATTTATGTCTGCGGCCCAACCGTATACAACTATTTCCATATCGGCAATGCCCGGCCCTTCGTGGTCTTTGACACCCTCCGGCGGTATCTGGAATACCGGGGCAATAAGGTGAAATTCGTTCAGAACTTTACCGACGTGGATGATAAAATCATCAATCGGGCGGCGGAAGAGGGAACCTCCCCTTCCGAAGTCAGTGAAAAATATATTGAAGAGTATTACAAGGATGCGAAAGCCCTCAATGTCCGGCTGGCCGATGTCCACCCCAAGGTCACGGAAAATATTCCGGAGATCATCAGCTTTGTGAAGGACCTGATCGACAAGGGGTATGCCTATGAAGTGGAGGGAGATGTCTATTTCAGCCCACGGAGCTTTGAAGGCTATGGCAAACTGTCGAAACAGAATATCGAAGATCTGGAAGCCGGTGCCCGAATCGAAATTGGCGAAAAAAAGAGGGATCCTTTGGATTTCGCCCTCTGGAAAGCTCAGAAAACAGAAGGGGAACTGGCTTGGGAATCTCCCTGGGGAAAAGGGCGGCCCGGATGGCACATCGAATGCTCCTGCATGTCCAAGAAATACCTGGGAGAAACCATTGATATCCACGCCGGAGGCCAGGATCTGACCTTCCCCCATCATGAAAACGAAATCGCCCAGTCGGAAGCCCATAACGGAAAACCCTTTGCTAAGTACTGGATGCATAACGGGTACATCACCATCGATAATGAGAAAATGTCCAAGTCCAAAGGCAATTTCTTCACGGTCCGGGACATACTCAGCCAATACACCGGGGAAACCATGCGGTTCTTCCTTCTTTCCGGCCATTACCGGAATCCCATCAACTTCAGTGAGCCCTTGATGGAGCAGGCAAAAAACAGCCTGGCCCGCATGCAGAATGCCAAAGCCAATCTGGAACATCTGATTCGGACCTCCGAAGGCTCCATGAGCCCGGATGAGAAGGTCACGCTGGATGGACTCGGCCGGTATCGGGAAGAGTTCATCAGCGCCATGGAGGATGACCTGAACACGGCAGACGCCATTACCGCCGTATTTGAACTGATCAGCGGCATTAACAGCAGTGTCCGAAACGGAGCCTCCAAGGAATTTGCAGAAGCTTCCCTGAAACTCCTGCTGGAGCTTACCTCCGTATTAGGACTGCTTTCGGACCAGCCGGAGGAAGAACCGGTGGACCAGGAACTGGAAAAACTCATCGAAGAGCGGCAGGAAGCCAGAAAAAATAAAAATTTTGCCCGGGCGGACGAAATCCGGGATATTCTGAAAGAAAAGGGAATCACCCTGAAGGATACTCCTCAGGGAGTACAGATCATCCGGGAATAAGGGGCTGGTCCCGATCCGAAAGGAACCAATGAGCAAAGAAATCAGCAGGATGAACACCACCGCCCTGGCCTATCTGGGGGATGCGGTGTACGAAGTGGAAATAAGGAAGCGAATGCTCCTGAAACGGCCGGATCACGTGGATCAACTCCACCGCCAGTCGGTGGGCTACGTTCGGGCCGAAGCTCAGGCAGCGGCGATTCGGAACCTGATGGAGGAGCTTGTGCCGGAAGAGGCAGATCTGGTCCGGCGGGCCCGGAACCGGAAAATCCTGTCCAAGCCGAAAAATCTGGACCCCATCACCTATAAGCTGGCCACAGCCTTTGAGGCCCTCATTGGCTATCTGTATCTTTCGGAGCAAGGGGATCGACTGGAGGAAATCCTCCGAAGATCCGTTGAAATCATTGAACAAGAGGCAGGAAAACATGAAAGAAAAGAAAACCAGAAATAATTTCCGGGATATGCTGGGGGATTATTATCTGACCAACCGGAAAATCAGCAAGGATACGGAAGAAGCCAACAAAGGACGGGATACCAGTCGATTGACCAAGAACGAAAAGCTTTATCTGACAGTTATCGTGGTGGGGCTGATTTTGATCGGTATCAAATACCTGTTGTAAGGAGGACGTTCCATGAGCAGAGCAGACCAGCTTTTTAAGGCCATGTGCCGAACCATCCTCGAAGAAGGCTATTCTTCGGAGGGCCAGCAGGTCCGGGCAAGATGGGCAGACGGAGCCCCGGCCCATACCATCAAAACCTTCGGTGTAGTGAACCGGTACAACTTGTCGGAAGAATTTCCGGCTCTGACCCTGCGGCCCACGGCCCTCAAGTCAGCCTTTGATGAAATTTTATGGATCTGGCAGAAGAAATCCAATAATATCCAGGATCTGGGCAGCCGGATCTGGGATGAATGGGCGGATGAATCCGGTTCTATCGGTAAAGCCTATGGGTACCAGTTAGGGGTTCGGTATCGGTTTCCCCATGGTGAAATGGATCAGGTGGACAATGTCCTCTGGCAGCTGAAGAACACCCCCTATTCCAGAAGGATCATGACCAATATCTATAATTTCAGCGATTTGATGGAGATGGGGCTGGAGCCCTGTGCCTACAGCATGACCTTCAACGTCACCGGAGACCGTCTCAACGGCATCCTCCATCAGCGTTCCCAGGACATTCTGGCAGCCAACAACTGGAATGTGGTTCAGTACTCCCTGCTGCTGATGATGTTTGCCCAGGTTTCCGGCTTGAAGCCGGGAGAGCTGGTTCATGTCATTGCGGATGCTCATATTTATGACCGGCATGTTCCCCTGATCCGGGAACTGTTGGAAAGACCCGAATTCCCGGCACCCAAGGTGACGCTGAATCCGGAGATCCAGGATTTTTATCAGTTTACTGTCCGTGATCTGAAAGTGGAAAACTATGAAACCAACCCTCAGATCCGAGATATCCCCATCGCAATCTAGAGGAAACCATTATGAAAGCAATCGTAGCCGTTGACCGGAACTGGGGGATCGGCCGGGACGGGGGGCTGCTGGTCCACCTGCCGGGGGACCTGAAATATTTTAAAGAAAAGACCCTGGGCAAAACCGTGGTCATGGGTCGTGAAACCCTGGAATCCCTGCCGGGAGGTAAGCCTTTGCCCGGACGGGACAACATCGTTCTTACCCGAAACTCCTGTTACGAAGCTGGATGCCCTCTGTGTCATTCGGAAGAAGATCTGCTGAACCGACCGGACTGCCGGGGGGAGGACGTCTTCGTCATCGGGGGGGAACAGGTATACCGGATGCTCCTGCCTTACTGCGACACCTGTTATGTGACAAAGATCCACGGCGAATATCCGGCTGAAAAATTTTTCCCCGACCTGGACCAGTCCGATGAGTTTGAAGTGGTTTGGGAGAGCGAACCAGTTGAAGAGAAGGGAGTGACCTATCACTTTGTCGAATACAGAAGAAAACAAGGAGCTGATCCTGGGGCGGAACCCGGTGATGGAGGCTCTGAAAAATAAAAAAGAGATTGAGAAGCTGCTGGTGGCACGGGGAGCCGAAGGCTCCATCCAGAAAATCCTGGGAATGGCCCGGGACCAGAAGATTCTTGTCACCTACGTAGAGAAAGCAGCACTGGACCGGCTGTCCGACGGTGTAAACCATCAGGGAGTCCTGGCCTATGCGGCTTCCTTTCAATACTGTGAACCGGAGGATATTCTGGCTTTGGCGGCTAAACGCCAGGAGCCTCCCTTTGTGCTGATCCTAGACGGAATCGAGGATCCCCATAATCTGGGGGCCATCATGCGGACGGCAGAAGTCTGCGGAGCCCACGGAATCATCATTCCCAAACGGCGATCGGTGGGTGTCACCGAGGTGGTCCGCCGGGTATCGGCGGGAGCTGCCGAGTATATGGCCTGCGCCCGGGTGCCCAACCTAGCTGCAGCCATTGAATCCCTGAAGGGAAAAGGCCTATGGATCGCTGCCTGTGATATGGATGGGCAGACCTACTACCAGGCGGACCTGAAGGGGCCTGTTGGTTTGGTGATTGGCAACGAGGGGCAGGGAATCAGCCGGCTGGTCAAAGAAAAATGCGACTTTTCCGTTTCCATTCCCATGAGGGGAAGGATCGAATCCCTCAATGCTTCCAATGCGGCAGCGGTTCTGATGTGTGAAATCCGAAGGCAGCGGGACACCTGATGGAAGGTGTTCCTGCCGCCGGAATTTTATCCGAGAGAATAATAGGAAACCCCTTGACAGAGGAAGGCCCCTATAGTAAAATATCTTCCAGTGACCTTTAAATCAGACTAGACATGCTGCTGTAACTCAGCTGGTAGAGTACTACCTTGGTAAGGTAGAAGTCACGGGTTCAATTCCCGTCAGTAGCTCCAAATTAAAAACGGTGCCGTGTCCGGCTTTTCGGCCAGCCACCTGGAGGCTGAAAAGCCCCGCACGAAATTAAGGGAGGATTATAAAAATGGCAAAACAAAAGTTTGAACGAACCAAGCCCCATGTAAACATCGGGACCATCGGACACGTAGACCATGGTAAGACGACCCTGACTGCAGCCATCACCAAGACACTGCATCAGAGATACGGACTGGGCCAGATGGTAGCCTTCGACCAGATCGACAAGGCGCCGGAAGAAAAAGAGCGAGGAATCACCATCGCTACATCCCACGTTGAGTATGAAACACCCAACAGGCACTACGCTCACGTAGACTGCCCGGGACATGCGGACTATGTAAAGAACATGATCACCGGAGCTGCTCAGATGGACGGAGCGATCCTGGTTGTAGCTGCAACCGACGGACCCATGCCCCAGACCAGAGAGCACATCCTGCTGTCCAGACAGGTAGGCGTACCCTACATCGTCGTATTCCTGAACAAGTGCGACATGGTAGATGACGACGAACTGCTGGACCTGGTAGAAATGGAAGTACGGGAACTGTTAGACCTGTACGAATTCCCCGGCGACGACACACCGATCATCCGAGGATCTGCTCTGGAAGCCCTGAACAATCCGGAAGGACCCTGGGGTGACAAGATCATCGAGCTGTTCGAAGCAGTAGACACTTACATTCCTGAGCCGGTACGAGCTACCGATAAGCCCTTCCTGATGCCGGTGGAAGACGTATTCTCCATCACAGGACGAGGAACAGTAGCAACAGGCCGAGTTGAAAGAGGATCCCTGAAGGTCGGAGAAGAAGTAGAAATCATCGGACTGACCGAAGAGAAGAGAAAAGTAGTCGTAACCGGAATCGAAATGTTCAGAAAGCTTCTGGACGCAGCAGAAACCGGAGACAATATCGGAGCCCTGCTTCGAGGCGTACAGAGAACCGACATCGAAAGAGGTCAGGTACTGGCAAAGCCGGGAAGCATCAAGCCCCACACCAAGTTCACCAGCGAAGTATACGTACTGAAGAAGGAAGAAGGCGGAAGACACACACCGTTCTTCAACGGATACAGACCTCAGTTCTACTTCAGAACAACGGACGTAACCGGAGATCTGCATTTACCGGAAGGGGTAGAGATGTGTATGCCTGGAGATAACATCCAGATGACCATCACCCTGATCACCCCCATCGCCATCGAAGAAGGACTTCGGTTCGCGATTCGGGAAGGCGGAAGAACCGTTGGTTCCGGCGTCGTAGCATCCATCGTCGAATAATTTCGGTTCTGCAATCGAACCAAAAACCACAGGGCCGGATTTCATCCGGTCCTGTTTTTTCAAATTGGGAAAAGGAAGAAAGGCAGTGTGCCCTGATGAAACAGAGAGCAATCGAAAGAAAGAAGAAAGAAGCCCGGCAAATCCGTACCGAGCATGGGGCGTTGATCGTATCCATGGCCGGAGCGGTGTTTTTTCTGGTGGCGGAAATTCTGATGGCCATCTACACCACTTCCCAGTCCATCCTCATGGACGCCTTTTATGGGGCTGCCGATATGCTGATGATTCTGGTTTCCCTGAAA
>CAYYNJ010000190.1:0-6126 GCA_964472775.1 uncultured Spirochaetaceae bacterium | reverse complement strand
AATGAGAGGGCTTGAAACCTTTGTTGCATTCCATAAAGAACTGAAGGTCTGCGAGCATCGCCGGGCCAGCAGGTCAGTACCGGCAGGGTGGAGAGGTCGGGATCCCTTTCCACCACCTCCTGGCAGGGGGCCTTGAGGACCGGAGTCGGCAGGAAGAGCCGGGCCCATTTGATCTTGGGGAAGAAACTCATCACATCCAGCTTCCTCAGCTGGCCGAAGCCCCAATCTACCAGGTCTTCCAGCTCCCGGGCCTTTTCATCCAGGGAATCGGCTCCCAGGGCCAGGGCCATCCGGCCGTAACTGCCGAAGCCGTTGATGAAGACCGGATATTCAGAACCCTTGACGTTTTCGAAAAGCAGGGCCTTGCCGCCGGTGCGGCTGCCGTCGGGGTTGGTGCTCTTGGATATGCGGTCGGTTATTTCGGTTATCTCCAGATGGGAATCCACCGGAGCGGTGATTCTGATTAACTCTCCCCGGGATTCCAGGGCCTTGATGAAGCTGCGTAAATCTTTATATGCCATGAGGACATTATATCCAATTCCCAGCGATTAGATAAGGTCCAGCCGGCCCAGGAGAGTCAGGGGCAGGGGAGATGCCGGGATGAGGGCGGCGAGGTTTTCCGGTTTGACCGACAGGACGGCACAGGTGGAAGGTCCTCCGGATCCGGCTAGCCTTTCGGGAAGAATTTCCTGGGGATGAAAGACGCCGCCCGCCGTGGCGGCCAGATCCTCTGCTTCCGCCAGAACCCCCCGGGAGCCCACGGGGAGGATCTCCCCTATCAGCTCCGTGAAGGGCTTTTCGGTACGGATCTTCTTCAGGATTTCCAGGGTGAGCCGGTCTTCCCGGGGCGGTTCCAGCACCGCCTGCCCCGACCGGGGGAGCCCTGCCAGCACCAGCAGGTCTCCCGGGGCGCTCCGGTGGACCGGCCATTCTTCCGTCCAGCCCAGGGCGGTGATGCCCAGGCCGGTCTGGAGGGTGGGAAAGTTTTCTTCGGTGCTGCCGGTGACGGCCTCTGCGGCGATGCCCGCCTCGGCGGCGGCCTGGAGGACCCCCCGGAGAATCTCCTGCCCCGTGGGTTTTTCTTCCACCGCCAGGCCGTCGGCCAGGAAAAAGGGCTTGGCCCCGGCGGCGATAAGCTCCATGAGCACCACCGAGGCGGCGGTATAACCCACGGTGAAACCGCCGGTCTTCAGCACATCGCCGCCCTTGGGTCCCACCCCGCCGCTGGAGTCGCAGGCCGCCACCAGGAAGCCGCCCCGGGGTTGGTGAATCACCGTGAGATCCCGAAATTTCTTGATAGTCATAGGGGCATTTTGACCGGACCCGAGCCATTGTCAACCGAAATTTCCTTCGCCGCCGGCGGCACTGCGGTTTTTGGGAGAAAACGGGATAATCCGGGCTTGTTAGCCCCGTAACATTGATTTATTATAAAGGAATTGTATACAATTACCGAATTCTATTCCATAATGACAAGAGAATTAAAGGAGGCACATCATGCTAAGAGAGGCATTGCCCAAGATTGTAACCGAACTTCCCGGACCCAAATCACGGGAGATTATCGCCCTGCGGGAGGAGAATGTTCCCGCAGGGGTCAGCTGCAGCGCCCCCTGTGTCATTGACCGGGGAGAAGGCGCCATGTTTCAGGATCTGGACGGCAACGTTTTCATGGACTGGGTAGGCGGCATCGGTGTGCTCAACATCGGATACAGCCATCCCGAGGTAGTGGAGGCGGTGAAGGCCCAGGCGGAGAAGTATTTCCATACCAGCATCAACATCGTCCACTATCCCGAGTACATCAAGCTGGCGGCCAAGCTGAACCAGCTCGTTCCCATCCCGGGGAAGAAAAAAACCATGTTTATCAACTCCGGCGCCGAGGCGGTGGAGAATGCCGTGAAGATTGCCCGGAAGTATACCAAACGGGAAGGAATTGTGGTTTTCACCGGCGCCTTTCACGGCCGGACCCATCTTACCATGACCATGACCGCCAAGATCAAACCGTACAAATTCGGTCTCGGCCCTGCGGCTCCGGAAATCTACCGAGCCGAACTTCCCAATCCTTACCGGCTCCCCGGGGGCATGACCGAGGAAGAGGGCGTTAAATACTATCTTGAAAAGATGGAAGATTTCTTCCTGGAATATGTGAGCCCCGAGGATACCGCCGCGGTCATTTTAGAACCGGTTCAGGGCGAGGGCGGATTCGTGATTCCCCCCCTGGGCTACATCCAAGGGCTGCGGAAGATCTGCGATAAATACGGCATCCTCCTCATCGCCGACGAGGTTCAGTCCGGGTACTGCCGGACCGGCCGGATGTTCGCCACCGAGTACTGGGCGGAAGCCGGCGCAGCCCCCGACATCGTAACCTCTGCCAAATCCATCGCCGGCGGGCTTCCCCTCAGTTCCGTCACCGCCAGAGCCGAGATTATCGAGGCCGCCCATGTGGGGGGCATCGGAGGAACCTACTGCGGAAACCCCGTGGCGGCGGCGGCGGCCCTCAAGGTGATCGAAGTGATGGAGAGGGACAAATTAGCCGACCGGGCCATGGCTATCAATAAACGCTGTATGGCCCGTTTTGCCCAGTGGCAGGAGAAGTACACCGCCATCGGCCATGTCCGGGGATTGGGCGCCATGATGGCCTTGGAATTTGTGAAAGACAGAACTACCAAAGAACCCGATAAGGACAGCGTCGCCGCGGTGGTGAACGGCTGTGCCAAGAAGGGCCTTATCATCATGTCTTCCGGTGTGAAGGGCAATATCATCAGGTTCCTCATGCCTCTGGTCATTACCGATGACCAGATCGAGGCGGGCCTTAACATCATGGAAGGTGTTCTGAAAGAAGTTTTGGGTTAACCTAAATTAACTTTTCTACGCCCCCCTCATCTTGACGAGGGGGGCGTTTTTTTATTATTCTAATAAGGCCAGCCTAACAAAGTGATGGAAGGGTTTTTCATCGCCATACCCCCTAAGGCGGGCAAGGGGTCTTTCATGCAACCAGTATCTGCCAATCAGGAAACCTCTCTGGCCGCCCGCAAACCGGGCGAATCGGTGGTGATCCGCAATATTGCCCAGGGACGAATTCTTCGTCAGCGCCTCTTAAACCTGGGCCTTGTCCCCGGCGAGACTGTCCAGATCGTCCGCGGCGGCGGCCGGAATCCCATGGTTTTGGAGATCCGGGGAACCAAGGTGGTGATAGGAGCGGGGATGGCCGAAAAGGTATTTGTGCTGCCCCTTCACGTCTGACGGCCCTTCGGGGTCACCATAAAGAGAGTTTCATGGAAGAGAGAAGAGTTACCATAGCCCTGGCGGGCAACCCCAACTGCGGCAAGACCACTATTTTTAATACCCTCACCGGGGCCAACCAGACCATTGGAAATTGGCCGGGCGTGACGGTGGAGAAGCTTGAGGGGCAGTATCATTACCAGACCCAGCACCACGACAACCCCGGGGTGGACGGCCATGAGCCCCATTACCATACCGGAACTTCCCGGGTAAAGGTGGTGGACCTTCCGGGAATCTACGCCCTCTCCGCCAATTCCGAAGATGAAAGGGCCGCCCGGGATTACCTTCTGGGAGGCGAGGCGGATCTGGTGGTGAACATCCTGGATTCCACCAACCTGGAGCGCAACCTGTATCTCACCGTACAGCTTCTGGAGATGGGGGTTCCCGTCCTGGTGGTTCTCAACATGATGGACCTGGCGGAACGCCGGAATATCAAGATTGACCTTGAGCATCTTGAAGCTCACCTGGGCATGCCGGTTTTGGCGGTGAGCGCCCTGAAAAAGAACGATATGGACCGGCTTAAGAGCGCCGTAAACCGGTACACCGCCGATCCCGTCCGGGTACCCCTGAAGGTGGCCTACCCCAACGAGGTAGAAGAACTCATTTCCCGATGGGAGCCCGCCATGGTATCCGGCGCCGCAGCCACGGGCACCACCTCCCGCTGGTTCACCTTGGCCCTTCTTACGGAAGACGAGACGGCCCTTAAGGATGTGGCGGATAAAAAACAGGTTGACCCCGAGGAGCTTTCCGCGGGGGTTCAGCGGGTGCAGAGTCTTCTGGGAGAATCCATCGATGTGATCGTGGCGGACTACCGTTACGGAGTGGCCAAGAGTATGGCCAAAGAAGTGGTTTCGGTGGTCCGGACCCGGCAATCCCTGACCGATCAGGTGGACCGGGTGGTGATGAACCGTTTTCTGGGGGTTCCCCTCTTCCTGGGGGTGATGTACCTGGTGTTTTGGGTGACCATCAACCTGGGAACCGCCTTCGCCGACTTTTTTGATATTTTCATCGGCCTTTTTGCGGTGGAGGGAACCGCCGCCCTGCTGGGGGCCCTGAAAGCTCCCGAATGGCTCACCTTCCTCATCTCCGGCGGTATCGGCTCGGGGATTCAGGCGGTGGCTACCTTTGTTCCCTTTATCTTCTTCATGTTTTTCATGCTGAGCCTTCTGGAAGACTCGGGATACATGGCCCGGGCCGCCTTTGTGATGGACCGGTTCATGGGACTCATCGGCCTTCCCGGCAAGGCCTTTGTGCCCATGCTGGTGGGCTTCGGCTGTACCGTCCCCGCTATTCTGGCCACCCGTACCCTGGACACCCGCCGGGACAGGCTGATGACCATCTTCATGGTGCCCCTCATGTCCTGCGGGGCCCGGCTCCCCGTGTATGCCCTCTTCTCCGCCGCCTTTTTCGGCACCCGCAGCGGTGCGGTGGTGTTTTCCCTCTACCTGGCGGGAATCATCCTGGCGGTGCTGACGGGCTTTCTGGTCCGTGATTCTCTCTTCGCCGGAGAAAGCAGCCACCTGATCATGGAGCTGCCCCACTACCACGCCCCCCGGCTGCGCCACATCCTGCTGCACACCTGGAGCCGCCTGAAAGATTTCATCATCCGGGCGGGTAAGGTGATTATTTTTGCCACCCTGATCTTGGGGTTTTTCTCTTCCCTGGGAGTGGACGGCAGCTTCGGGAATGAAGACAACGACCGGTCTCTGCTGGCGGTGACAGGAAAATCCATCACCCCCGTTTTTACCCCCCTGGGGATCGAAAATGAGAACTGGCCCGCCACGGTGGGTCTTTTCACCGGGGTTTTTGCCAAAGAGGCCATCGTGGGAACCCTTTCGGCCCTGTACGGCCAGTCCGCCGCGGCGGAAGAAGACTCGGCGCCGGAGGAATTTTCCCTTACCGGAGGGGTGAAGGACGCCTTGGCGTCCATACCCGAAGGCCTGGCTGCCGCATTCGGTGGAGGTTCCGGTGACGATGTGGATTCCGGGCTCTTCCGGGTGCTCCGGCAAAAGTTTTCTCCCGCCTCGGCCTACGCCTACCTGCTCTTTGTGCTGATCTATATGCCCTGTATGGCGGCGGTGGCGGCGGCTTGGAGAGAGATGGGCCCCCTGCTGGGGCTGCTCCAGAGCCTCTATCTGACGGTCCTGGCCTGGTCGATTTCCACCCTCTATTATCAAATTGTAGAGGGTCGCAGTCTAGGCTGGATATTCTTCGCCCTGGGGATCCTCGCCGCCATCGTCTTGACTTCCCGGTTGGCGGGGCGCCGCCGCTCCGCCGTTTCCTAGGCTTTAACGGCGGAAAGGACCGCAAAGAAGATGGGGCCAAAAAGGGGGAGGCGGTGCGGCTGTACTT
The DNA here is from genome assembly GCA_964472775.1 of uncultured Spirochaetaceae bacterium. Taxonomy (GTDB): domain Bacteria; phylum Spirochaetota; class Spirochaetia; order UBA9216; family UBA9216; genus CAYYNJ01. Next base: position 498 of record CAYYNJ010000190.1, on the reverse strand, counting down.
TTTTTCATGCCGGCGGTAGAATAACCCTCCATGGAAGACACCTCAAAAATCTGCGAAAAGCTCCTTGCGGCCCTGGAAAAGGAGGGGTCTCTGCCCCCGGGCTCCCGGGAAAGGATACGGGAAAGCTTTAGAATCTGCGGCCGGGAAGCCCAGGAGCGGGAAGATCTCTTGGTGACTCTGAAAAACAGAGAAATTGCCGCCCTGGAAGAGCATCTGAGAGAGAACCATCGGCAGACCCTCTTTATCAATGAAGTGGGCCAGCAGATTACCGCTTCCTTAGATTTGGACTCCATCATCCGAACCTTTCATCGGACCGTACGGCATCAGATTCCCGTGGACCGGATTCTTTTGGCCACCCGGAGGGGGGGCGAGAAGGAGCTCTTCTATCGGTATTACGGCGATTCTACCGTGGAAGAGATGGGGGTGAGCAGTATCTATATCAGCGCCGCCCATAGGATGGTGGCTCGGTGTCTCAAAGAAGGCCGGGCCCTGATCGAG
>CAYYNJ010000189.1:0-6130 GCA_964472775.1 uncultured Spirochaetaceae bacterium | reverse complement strand
TTGGCCCCGATTAGCAAGAATTAAGAATAGGAACTGTTAACTTGCGACCTGCGGTGAAGAAGATAGCTGCACCTGCTTTCTTTAAAGCTGATCGGTCACATCGTCCGAAAAGGGCGGGACCTTAAACTCCTGTACCGCCGGACGTTCCCGGGCGGGAAGCAGAAAGAGAATCAAGACAAAGAGCACCACCGCCCCCGCCGCCGGGAATAACCAGTAGATTTGGTAATTTACCAGTCCCTCCGGGCCGGTAAGCCTGTCCATGATCATGCCGGATCCCACATTTCCGATAAAGTTGGCCACCCCCGCTTCCAGAAAACTGAAAATCTGATGGACCCCGGAGCGGTCTTCGGCAGAACACTGCCGGTCCAGATAGATGAAGGTGGTGACAAGAAAAAAGGCAAAAGCCGGTCCGTGGGCAGCCACGCCTATCCCCGCGGCCCAGAGGGGGCCCCCGGCGAAGAGAAACCCGAACTTAACCACCGAAAAGGCCAAACCCAGGAGCATCACCTTTTTGCTCCCCCACCGGGGAAGCATCATCCCCACCAGAACCAGAGCCGCCACCTCCCCCACCTGGGCCAGACTCATGAAAGGCAGAACCATGTTCTCCCCCAGCCCCAGGCTCCGCAGGTAAAGCCCCGCCCCGAAATAGTAGATTTTTTCACCGGTGACGAAAAAGAGGGTTACCACGGAGAGAAGAAATATTTCTTTCCGAAGAAAAAGCCGGAGGGACTGTACGGGGAAAAGGGTCACACGGCGGGCCGCCCGTTTTTCTCCCCGGGGAAGAAAGAAGAATACGAACAGGGCCTGTAAGATCCCCACCAGTCCCGCCAAGCCCAAGGCATCCCCCAGAGGTTTCCCCCGGCCCAGCCAGAAGAGCCCAAACCCCAGAGCCATGGTCACCCAACCCAGGGTACCCCAAAGCCGGATGCCGCCGAACTTTTCCCTGCCCTCCGGGGCGTGATGGAAGACGATGGCATTCCCCAGGGCCGGGGTGGGCCCGAAAAAGAGGGCGAAGAAGAAATAGAGCACCAACACCGGAACGAATTGAGTCTGGAACCGCAGGAAGAGCATCAGGATCCCCGCCACCAGATGCGAAAGGGCGAAAAGCCTTTCGGTGGAGATGTATTTATCCGCCACCATGGCCCCCAAAAAGGGGGATACCAGGGCGGTGACCGAGGACATGGCCATCACCAGCCCCGCCTGCCCCCCGGTAAACTGGAGGGAATCCTTCAGGTAGAGGGCGATGACGGGAAAGATAGCCCCGTTGATAAAAAACTGCAGAAAAAAGAGAAACGAAAGCCGGGGCTTGAGGGTGTCTTTCATGCGGGATTAATCCGTAAGCCTGTCGGGAATATGCAGGATATCCCGGGGCTTACTGCCGTTGGCAGGCCCCACGATGCCGCGCCGCTCCATCTCTTCCACCAGCCGGGCCGCCCGGTTGTAGCCGATTTTCAGCCGCCGCTGCAGGTAGGAGGCGGAAGCCTTTCCCGCTTCTACGATGATCCCCACCGCCGTGTCCAGCAGGGGGTCGTCGCCGGTGTCGGCCATGAGTTCAAAATCATCATCGTCGTCGTCGGATCCGAATATCTCTTCATCGATATAGTCCGGCTCCCCCAGGGACTTAACGTGGTCCGCCACCCGTTCCGCCTCGCCCTCGGAAAGAAAAGCCCCCTGGATACGCACGGGATTCGGATCCCAAGAGGAAGTGAAGAGCATATCCCCCTTACCCAACAGTTTTTCCGCCCCCACCCCGTCGATGATGATCCGGGAATCGAACTTGCTGGCCACCATGAAGGCTATGCGGGAGGGAATATTGGCCTTGATAAGACCGGTGATCACATCCACCGAGGGCCTCTGGGTCGCTAAAACCAGGTGAATCCCGATGGCCCGGGACATGGCGGTAAGACGCGCGATGGTCGATTCCAGCTCCTTCCCCGTGGTGGCCATCAGGTCGGCAAACTCATCCACCACGATGACGATGTAGGCCAGGGGATCGGTGGCCAGCTTCTGCTCCTTCACCCGGCGGTTGTAGGAGCGGATATCCCTTACCCCCAGGGTGTCCAGCAGGCTGTAGCGGCGCTCCATCTCGAAAATGGCGTACTGCAGGGCCCTAAACGCCTTCTTGGGTTCGGTAATCACCGGGGTCAGCAGATGGGGGATATCGTTGTAGAGCTTTAACTCCACAATCTTCGGGTCGATGAGGATGAGCTTCACCTCGTCGGGCTTCTTCTTATAGAGAATCGAACAGATCAGGGAGTTTACACAGACCGACTTCCCCGACCCCGTGGCACCGGCGATGAGCAGATGGGGCGTTTGGACCAGATCAATGATCCGGGCCCCCCCGGTGATATCCTTTCCGAGAATGACAGGAACCTCCAGCTTCCGGTTGTCCCCTGTATCGTCCAGCATCTCCTTGAAGGAAACGATGGCCCGGTCTTTGTTGGGAACTTCGATACCCACGGCGTGCTTTCCCGGAATGGGCGCCACGATTCGCACCCGGGAGGCCGCCAGCCGGAGGGCAATATTATCCGCCAGATTGACAATCTTCGACAGCTTCACCCCCGGGGCAGGGAGAATCTCGAACATGGTGATCACCGGCCCCTTGCTGATGCCGGTTACCTCGGCGGCAATCTTAAACTCTTCCAGGGTCAGCCGGAGAATTTCCGAAGCCCGGCGGGTCTCGTCATCCACGATCCAGTACTCCCCGTCGGCATGTTCGTCCAGAATGTCATCCACCGGCACATCGTAACGGCGCAGGCCCCGTTTGGCGGGCCCCCGTTTGGGCGGCAGATCCGGCGAAGTGTCTCCGGGGTGGGGTTTCGAAGGAGCCGCGGGTTTAGCCTTAACCGCCGCCGGGGTTATTTCTTCCTCCCCCTGGGGTTCCTCGGGAAGAACCTCCGCCGGGGGGTCCTCTGAATCATCAAAAACTCCAGACTCCTCGCCGGTATCCAGCTCTCCGAGAAATACCGGTTCCCCGGGCTCTTCATCTTCCCTCTCTTCCGGTTCCTCGAACTCTTCTTCCTCCAGGGAGGCATCCCAGGGATAGTCATCAGAATCATCGCCGCCGGATTCTTCGGTTACAGAATCGTCGGGCTGTTCGAAAGGCTCCCGTTCATCGGCGGGTTCATCCAGAAGGATATCTTCCTCATCGGTATCACCCGGATACGACGGGGCAGTAACGTCGGGGACAGAGCCCTTCTTCGATCCTGCACCCCCAGGAGAGTCCGGGAGGGGGTTTATTTCCTTCTCCCAGTCCACCACCAGGGATTCGGGAAGGTTTTCCCGCTCCCGGGGCTCCTCTCCGGCCGGAGCGGCGGAGGGCTGATCCGGGGGGGGAGAGGAAACAAGGCGGGAAGGATGACCGGGGCTGTCCGTGGGGTTCCCTCCCCGATCCGGGATTTCGGAACCGGCGGCGGCATAACTGACCCGGAGACCCGGCTTGTTCCCGGTAGGAAGGACCGGTGAAACCCCCTGGCGGAAGAGGCTGGAGAGGGAGTCTTCATCGGCGGGGGTGACGCCATCCCGGTTCCTAAGCGGTTCGGGACGGCGAGGCTCAGGGCGGCGGGGTTCGGGGCGGCGAGGCTCAGGACGGCGCGGTTCGGGGCTCTCTCCCCCTTCCCGGCTGCCCGGCTCTCTTTCCGAAGCGGCGGCACCGGAAAAATCTTCTTCCATGAGCCGAGAGGGTTTTCCCGATGCCAGGGCCGACAAGACCGGACCCTGATCGGTCCGGGCGGTGGGTCGGCCCAAGGCCAATCGCAAGAGTATGAGAAACTCGATGAGAAGCAGGGTCATCAGTAGTACCGCCGCACCCCTGCCGCCCAAACGGCTGACCAAAAGAGCCTCCAAAAGAGAAGCCCCGGGGTTAAAAACGAGTTTTAAAAGAATCCCCAGGGTCAGGAAAGGGACCAGCGATCCCATGAGGACGAGAAACCGCCGCACCGTAAAGGTGGGGAGAAGCAGAAACATCCCCGACAGAATGAGGTAGAGGGGGACGTAAAATCCGGCCAGATGGAAGCTGTTAAAAAGAAACCCCCCAAGCCGGGCGGGAACCCTATCTCCGGGAGCGCCGAGATACAGCACCAGTGAGAAAAGAACCAGAAAACCGACAACGGTGAGGAGCAGGGATAGTATTCGAGTAAAATGTGTCATGCGCAAAGCGGTAAACCTCTTCCTTATTTATCGGTACGGTCAAGGCGGGATATGAGCTGTCTAGAGCAGGAAGATGCCTGCCAATCCCAGGGGAATTAAATAGACCGCAAATAGATAGAGCCGTCCCTGCCGCAGCAGCTTCAGAAGCATGGTGAGGGAAAAAAATCCCACCACGGCGGACGCCAGGAATCCGCCCAGCATAACTCCCGGTGAGATAGCTCCGGTGAGCTGACCAAAATCCTTCAGCTCCAGAATCAGCGCCCCCGCCACGGCGGGAACGGAGAGAAGGAAAGAGAACTCCCCCGCCTTGGACCGATCCATTTTCAGGCCCAGGGCGGCGGCGATGGTGATTCCCGACCGGCTAATTCCGGGAAGGACTCCCAGCCCCTGGGCGATACCGGTAACCACCCCGTCTTTGAGCCGAAGATCACCGTATTCTCTCTTTCCGCCGGTAAACCGGGTGGTGATAAGCAGGGCGGCGGTGACCAGAAACAAAAAGGATACCAGTTTGGGGCGGGTCTCCATATCCAGAGTTTCCAAGCCGAACCCGATGAGGGCGGTAAAAAAGGTGGCCACTAAAACCAGGACGATCAGGCGGAGATCGGTGTTGTCTTCGGGACGGGAACGGCGGGAGATAAAACGGCCCAGGGAACCTAAAAGCCGGAGAATGATGGACCGAAACACCACTAATACCACCATCAGGGTGGCCACATGAAGAATCACATCGAAAAGGGCGGGCACCGACCCGACCTTCATGATCTGCCGGGCCAAGACCAGATGCCCGGAACTGGAAACGGGAAGAAACTCGGCCACCCCCTGCAGGGCTCCCAGAAATAGAGACTGTAATAACGTCATAGATACTCCCTCAAAAAAGCCGTGCCAGATTTCGGTTTCACCCCGGATAGAAAACCCCCGGTCCGGAAGGAACTAAAAAAGTCCGGTGCCGAAAAAATTCTGGAACCCCAGGTCCGGCGGCTGCTGGTAATAAAGATACCCGTAATACAGGGAGGATACAAGAAGGTTGCGGCCGTAATTCCGTGTTTCCGGAAGGGGAACCGCCTCTATGGCCAGATCGGGGGGCAGGGCCTGCCACTCTGAAAGCCAGCCTCTCACCCGCCCCGGGCCGCCGTTATACGCCAGCACCGCCGACCAGGGAGCCCCCACGTACCCCTGAAGCCACCGGAGGTACCAGAAGCCCAGCTCCAGGTTCTCTTCAGGATCGGTCAGGTCCCCCAGAGGACGCCCCATCCGGGCCGCCACATCGGTGGCGGTGGCGGGCATCAGCTGGGTAAGCCCCACCGCACCGGCCCAGCTTTCAATGGGCGCATCAAAACCGCTTTCACTACGGATGAGGGCAAAAAGAAGCGGGACCGGAAGGCCGTATTTTTCCGCCTTCTCTTCCACCATTTCCCTATATCCTCGGGGATAACGGAGATACCACGCCTCGGCCGGATCGGACAGGCCCACCCCGCCTAAAAGCCAGAGAGAATCCAGGTACCGTCCCGACTCTTGAAGCAGGGCGGCCACCGCGAGTTTATCCTCCCTGACGCCCTCTCCGGCGCCCCGGCCGCAGGAGTGGCCAACGCGCCGATCCTCCTCGTGACGTCCAACGCAGTCAGCCAGGCCGTGTGCGACGAGGTGAACCGCCTCCAGCCCACGAAGGTCGTGGCACTTGGTGGCACCACCGCGGTGTCCGCCGCCGTGGTCACGATGGTCTCCACGACATGCCTCGCCGCCCCGAGCATCGCGGCAGCTGCCACTCACACCGTCACCGACAACAACGGCGACAAGACGGACTTCACCGCAGGCGACGTCGTCACCTACTCGGTGACCGTGACCAACAAGTCCGCGGTCACGCTCCACGACGTGGCAGTGACTGGAACCGTTTTCGCCCCCTTCACGCTTCCCGCGGGGACAAAGCCTGTGGTGTCTCCCGGAGCTTCCCTCACCTTCACGGCGAAGCACACCATCACTGCAGAGG
>CAYYNJ010000188.1:0-6133 GCA_964472775.1 uncultured Spirochaetaceae bacterium | reverse complement strand
AGCCACGTCCAGGTCGGGGGCGGTAACCTTCACCTTGCCCGCCAGGTCGTTGAACTGCTGCTGCAGATGGTTGGCGGGTTTCATGTCCGTGGGAACGGCAAACATGGCGCCCGAAGCTTCCTGAATCCGTTTGACGTTTTCAGGGGCCGTCATGTACTGCAGAAACGTGATAATCGCCGCTTCCCGGGCCGGATCTTCCACGGCGGCGGCGCAGAGGCTGCTCTGCAGGCGGGTGAGCATGTAATCAGCCGTGGATCCGAAGGCGGGAAGCCCGGCAATTCTGATGTTGTTGAAGAAGGGGGTGGCCGCCAGGTCGGCCCGGCCGGTGTACCAGGGGCCGTTGGAGAAGACGGCGGTGCGTCCCGCCAGGAAGTGGCCACCCGATCCGCCCGCACCAAGGCCGATGGCGTCGGCGGTGGAGTAGTCGGTGATCAGCTTCTTAATGTCTTCGGCGGCCTTGACGAAAGCCTGGTCGGTGAAGGGCTTGGACCAAACATCGGGCCCGCCGTAGCTGATGGCCAGGTGGCTGAACCAGAGCATACTGGTCCAGGCGTTGGTGTCTCCGGTCATCTGACTGGTGGCGGAGATACCGGCGGCCTTCAGTTTATCCATGAGAGACCAGAACTCGGCGGCGGTTTGGGGGACATCGGTGACGCCCACCTTGGCCAGAAGATCCATGTTGTACCAGATGGGGATGATGGCCTTTTCATAGGGAAGAGTCTTGAGTTTGCCGTCGATGGTAGACTGTCCCAACGAACCGGCGTCAAACAAGGCCTTCCATTCGGGGGTCAGCACCGGGGCAAAATCCATCAAAAGGTCGGATTTGTAGAACTCCTGGGTGGTGGGGTTCAGGGCCATGGTCCAGATATCGGCGGGGGCGGTGCCGGAGGCCAAGGCGGTCCGCACCTTCTGGTCGTAGGCGTTGTAATCCGGCTGGGGATCGATCACCACGGAAATCTCCCCTGCGTGGGCGGTGTTGAATTCCTGTACCAGCGCCGCCACAGGGCCGGCCTTGCTGTCCTGACCCACCCAGATGGATGCCCACCTTAATTGAATTTCCTTGTCCTGTTCCGCTTCCGCCTGTCCTCCGGCCCATACCGCAAAGGAAGAGGCAAACAGCATCCCCGTAACAAGAACCCATACAATCGCTTTTCTTTTCATCTCACAACCTCCTTACTGTCACCTTTAAAAAATATCTGTCGCCGAATCCGGCGGCACGAGACCGCTCCGCCGGCAATTCTCCGGTAAACACCTAGGCAGGGGGCCGGCGGTTATAGAGAACTCCCAGTCACCCTAAACCCGGCACCTATTACTTTCTTAATGTAAGTAAATCATGGTCCTCCGGGGTTGTCAAGAAAAACCGCCTGGTCAAAGCGAACCGGACAGAAGGGAGTGTCCACAACCGTGGATAAAAATCCTTCCTAAATCATTGGGGGGGGGTAATCTTTATAAACTTTAAAACGGATTTATCAGACCGGAAGAGCCGGGGGTGTCCTAAAAAGGGTTAAATCTCTTCCAGCTCCTCAATTTCATCGGAGTCTCCGGTTTGCGGAAGCCCCGGGGGGGAAGGTTCTACCGCAGGGAGCCGGCCCTCGGACCTCGAGGGTGCCGCCGGGACAGGTTTGGATCCGGAACCTGAGATTCCGCCTTCATCAACGGTTTCTTCAAAATCGTGGATGGTCAGCTTCTCCAGGACCGCCTCGATGGCTTGGCGCTGACGGCCGTCGCGGGTTTCCAAAGAACAACCCACCCGGTAAAAGGTACTGTCTTTCTCCACCCGGCGGGGGGTGAACCGGATAGGAATATCATCGGCTTCATTAAAGCCCAGGGGCAGACGTATCACCCCGTCCATGGGATGCCCGGTTTTTATTTCCCGGTCACAGTAGAGAAGCAGCCCCGAAGGAGAAAGATCCCCCAGATGGCCCAACACGGATTCGCCCGAGAAGACCTCCAGGTTGTACAAAAGCACCCGGCGCTGCTCCTTTCGCGAGATGGAGCCTAGATGGCGCTGCTCACTGACCTTAAACTTGGTTACCACGTACTTCAGCTCCTGCCCGCCTATCCTCAGATAAGTCCCCAGCTGAGATAAAACCTGGGCGGACCGGGAGGAGGTCCGGGCTTGCCCCGCCGCCTTCTGAACATCCGCCTGAATGGCCTGATAGCCCCGGGACTGGTCCTGCAGCTCCGAGCTGAATCCGGCGATGCCCCGATGGATGATCCGGGACTGCTCCTGGGTTCCCTCTATCACCCCTTGCTGCTCTTCAAAGAGCCTCTGAAACCCTTCCATGGCCCCCGACACCTGGGAAAGCTGCCGGCTGATACTCTCTAAGACCTGGCGGGCTTCGCCGCTGAAGGTCTTAACCTGGTCTACCCTGGTAAGCTCCTCGGTCCAGAGCCGGGAACTGTCGGAAACCTCCCGGCTCATCTGCTTGAGAAAATCCCCCGCATCGACGATGGCCAACCGGGAATTACCGGCCAAGGCCCTGATCTCCGAAGCAATCACGCCAAACCCGCGGCCCCGCTCTCCCGCCCGGGCGGCCTCGATGGAGGCATTGGTGGCCAGAACGTTGGTCCGGTCTGCGATGTCTTCCAAGGTTTTAATAACGCGGCCGATCTGGGAGGTTCTTTTTGTCATCTGATCCATGCTGGTCTGAAGCCGGTTCATCCCCCTGATGAGATCCGTCACCGATTTGCTGGAAAGATCAATTTGTTCCTGACCCCGCCGGGAGTCTTCGAAGGTCCTGAGGGTTGAGTCGGCCAGGGGCTGCAGCATCACCATGGCATCCCGGGACTTTACCTGGAGCTTTTCATAGGCTTCGGCGGTCTCATCCAGCTGCCCCAGTATCGTTTGGATGCGGCCCTCCAGGGTTCCCAAGGTGGTTTCGAATCCCGCCACCCTTTCAGATATCTGTTCCATGGCACCCGACTGGAAGGACGACTCTTCCGACAGATGACGGGCAGAGAAGAAAATATCCGACGCAAACAGGTTGAACTTCCGGGTAGAACGGGTGATATCAAGGAAGATGGTATTAAGACTCCCGGTGATGCCGTTGAGCCCGTCGATCAAGCGGCCCACCGCGCCATCACCGGAAAAGCTGAGGGGCTCCGAAAGGTCAATGGCCTCAGCTGAGGTAAAACGGTACAGATCCCGTTGCAGTTTGTTCAGCTGCCGTCTCAGCCGCCCTTGAACAAGAAGGAGGATCAACCCCAGGAGCAGAGTAGAGACAGAAACCGTCAAGATACCCTGCCGAAGGGAAAGATCGGGAAAGATAAATCCTAGGGAGAGAAGGAAAAGCCCCTGAAAGATGGTCCAGCACAAAAGGTAGTAGAAGAATCTTTTTTTCATCACCGCTCCCTGTCGCTTTCTATCATACCCGCCCCATCGATTCGGGGCAACCGGGGGCTTTAATCCCGGGGGACCAAACCGGCCCTCTCCACCGCCGCCGCCAGCTCCGACAAGGAGTAGGGCTTGTGGATAAAAGGATTACCGGCGCTGATGAGGCGGGAGAGCGCCTTATCTTCAGAACTGTATCCGGAAGAAAGGAGCACCTTCACCTCGGGATTGATCTGCTTCAGGGCTTCATACAATTCTTCTCCCCCCATCTTCGGCATTATCATATCCAAAATCACCAGGTCAATCCGGCCGGGGTTATCCCGGTAACACTGCAGGCCCTGAACGCCGTCGGCGGCACCGAAAACCGTATAGCCCCGGCCCTGCAGGTAATCCATGATCAACCCCCTGATAAGGGCATCATCTTCTACCACCAGGATGCGGGACAAACCTCCCCGGGGGGTCTGCAGCGCCGAAGAAGAAGCCGCTTCTTGATCCTCCTCGAGACAGGGAAGAAGAACATGAAAGGTAGACCCCTTTCCCAGGACCGTATCGATGAAGATTCCCCCCCCGTGGTGTTTCACCGTCCCGAAGGCCGCAGGCAGACCCATCCCCGATCCCTGGCCGAACTCCTTGGTGGTAAAAAACGGATCAAATACCTGATCTCTCACCTGCTCGGTCATCCCCCGGCCGTCATCCCTTATGCTCAGACAGTGATACCGCCCCGGAGTTAAGTCGAAAAGGGCCCTGTCGGGATTCTCGTCCAGGGTCAGCAGGGTGGTTTCGAAAACAATGGTTCCCTTGCCTTCGATGGCATCCCGGGCATTCAAAGCGATGTTCAAGATGGCGTTTTTTATCTGATTCGGGTCGCCCAGGATGAGAGCGCGCCCCTGGCGGCCGGTCCGCCGAATCTCGATTCTCCTGTCGATGGTGTGCCCCAGAATTTCCACCACCTGATCCACCACCTGGGCTAGGTCGATAGTCTGGGAGGCATACTTTCCCTTCCGGGCGAAAGAAAGGAGCTGCCGGGTCAGCAAGGCCCCGTTCTTGGCTCCCTGAAGGATGGAATCGGCATATTTAGCCAGGTCTTCATGGTCCAGCCGGGACCGGAGAAGCTCGGCGTACCCCATGATGCCCGAAAGCTGGTTATTGAAATCGTGGGCCACCCCGCCGGCCAGCTTACCGATGGACTCCATCTTCTGAGCCTGGGCCAGCTGCTCCTGAAGCCGGGCCTTCTCTTCCTCTGTTTCTTTCACCTCGGTGATATCGTTGAAGATGACGGCGAACTGCCGGGGTTGGGGAGAGAAGGCGATGACATGATAATACCGGCCCAGGACCCCGGAAAAACTTTCAAAGCTGATGGGTTCCCCCGAAAGGGCCACCCGGCCGTACTTTTCTATCCAGCTGCGTTCGGTCTCCGGCAGGGCTTCCATCACCGTCCGGCCCACAAGATCTTTCTTTTTTAGCCCCGTCAGCGCCTCGAAGGCGGGGTTCATGTCCAAGAACCGGTAGTCCACCGGTTCGTCCCGGTGGTTGCAGACAATCTCATGGAGGGCGAAACCCTCCAGCATGGCGTTAAAAAGGGTGGCATAGCGTTTTTCGCTCTGCCGCAGGGCATCTTCGGCTTTTTTCAGATCGGTGATGTCGTCGAAGGTGGCGTAGGCTTGATAAGGCTTAGATTCTCCGGGCCGGAACAGGGGGATCGCACTTACCTTGATCCAGACCTGCTCGTTTCTCTGGGGATGAAAAATCGAATGCACCAGGCCGATCACCGGCTTGCCCGTCCGCAGGGACACGGGGATCGGATGCTGGTCCCCGGGAAAATCTGAGCCGTCCTCCCGGTAGGCCTTCCACCGCGGGTCGATGGAGGTAAGCCCCTGAAGCTGATCCACCGATAATCCCAGAATTCGCTCCGCCGCCGGATTGGCGCTGACAATCTTTCCCTCCACATCCTGATACACCACCCCCAACGCCATGGTATTAAACAAGGTGCGGTGTTTTTCTTCGCTGATCCGTATCTGGTTCTCCGCTTCCTCGACCCGGGCCCGGGATTCCCGCTCTCCCAGGGCCCTAAGCCCCATGTCGGAAAGAAGACCAATCAGCTCCTTCACGAAAGACAGGTAATGATCCAAATCCGCCGCTGACATGACCGCCACCTTATCCAGCGCCGCAAGATACGCTTTTTCATCAAAACCGTATTTTTGAGCCTGACGCCGAAAGGCTTCCCGGTCCGGGTTGTCCAGAAAAAACTGGCTGGTAATAAAATTCCCGTAATGACGGCCGTCGATAATGATGGGAAAGGTGTTGTTCATGAGTCCCAGGGGACAACGGTAGGTTAAGGGATGTTCCAACCCGTCCGCGGCCCGCGGGAGGTTTCGGTTGCTTTCCACACAACTTTCGGCGCACTCACCGTGTTTTCGGTGAAACAGCGTACAGAGATCCTGCCAGGCGGCGGAGGTAAGAACCTTCCCCTGATTATCCACGATGGCGGAAGGAAAAGAGTACAGGTCGTAGAGCCTCTCCTGCAGGCTTTGGAATTTTTTTACATCGATTATTTCTTCAAGCTTGTACATAATCCTTACGGTCCCCCCAAAAGGCCATAAGAATAGTATAGTACATTACAGAGGGGGGAGGTTTTTGGTCACTTTTCCTTTGGTCCGGAGCAGCAGGGCGCATCCCCCCAGCAGCAAAATCCCCCCTCCCACTTGAAGGGGCCTCACCGTCTCGCCCAGAACCAGAAAAGAGGTGATGCCGGCGATGAAGGGAACCATCAGCTGAAGCCCCCCGGTGAGGGAAACCCCC
>CAYYNJ010000187.1:0-6160 GCA_964472775.1 uncultured Spirochaetaceae bacterium | reverse complement strand
GGCTTCCGCATCGTCGCCGGTAAGGAACACCCGGTGGACTCCTCTGAAATGGCCTTCAAACTGGCCGGAAAAGGAGCCCTGAAGGCGGCGGTGGAGAAAGCCGGCCCCTCGCTGCTGGAACCGATCATGAAAATCAGGGTCTTCGCCGAGGAAACCTACGTGGGAGACATCCTCTCCGACCTTTCCTCCCGCCGGGGCCGCGTACTGGGTCAGGAATCCCTGGGGGGAGGCATCACCGAGATCGACGCCCTGGTCCCCCGGGCGGAGACCCTGCGGTACTCCATCGACCTGAGGTCCATCACCTCCGGAACCGCTTCCTTCGAAATGGAGTTCGATCATTATGATCCCATCTCCGGCAAGATCGCCGAGGCGGTCATCGCCGCTTCTAAGGCGGACGAAGAGTAACCTTTTTGAAAACAACCTTGGGCCGCCCCCTTTTCGGGGCGGCCTTTTTATTGACACACCCCCTGCTAATAAGGGAGAATCTGAAGCATAAAGCGGGACCGTATTTACGAAAGCGAGGTTACAGGTGGATCTACTATCCGGTCAGGAATTAAAGGAAGCTCTGGAAATACAAGGCACGGGCCCGGAGAAGATCAGGACCCTCATCTATCCCCATGCCGGCGAAGCGGCGGAAACTGCGGCCCGGCGGACCGTAAAGAAAATTCAGAAACGGGCGGCGGAAAACCGGCACCTCGTCCTCGGACTTGGTACGGGCACCACCGCCTTACCCTTCTATGAAGCCCTGGTCAAGATCCATCAAACCGAAGGGGTCTCGTTCCAAAACGTGGTTACCTTCGGTTTGGATGAATATTATCCCATCACCCCCGATTCTCCCCGGTCCTACCAGTCCTTTCTGAGGAGGGTTTTTCTCTCCCGGGTGGATATTCCCGAGGAAAACATCCACTTCCTCCGGGGAGATGTTCCGGAAGAGGAACTCTATGAGTACTGTACCTCCTACGAGGCATCGCTTCTGATGGCGGGGGGGATGGACATTCAGATTCTGGGGGTGGGCCGCACCGGCCACGTGGGATTCAACGAACCGGGCTCTCCGGAAAACACCATCACCCGGGCGGTGAGCGTGGACCGATTAACCCGCCTCGACGCCGCCGAAGAGTTTTCAGGATTGGAGAATGTACCCTCCAAGGCCCTGACCATGGGGATCGGCACCATCATGAAAGCCCGGATGATCTTTCTCATGGCCTGGGGCCGTCATAAAGCGGGCATCATCAAAGAATCTCTAGAGGGGCCCGTCTCGCCCCGGGTGCCCCCCACCATCTTTCAGCACCATTCCAACACCACCGTCTTTCTCGACGGCGATGCCGCCTCGGAGCTGACCCGTTTCCACACCCCCTGGCTGGTGGGCCCCTGCCTATGGACCGACAGGCTGATCAGGAAAGCGGTGGTGTGGCTCTGCCTCAGGGTGGAAAAACCGATTCTGAAGCTTACCGACCGGCACTACTCCGATAACGGCCTGGGGGAACTCCTGACCCTCCACGGCCCCTCCAACCGCATCAACATTAAAGTCTTCAACGATCTTCAGCATACCATCACCGGATGGCCCGGAGGGAAACCCGGTGTGGACGACCAAAACCGCCCCGAGAGAAACACCCCTCATCCCAAAACCTGCCTCATCTTCAGCCCCCATCCCGACGACGATGTGATTTCCATGGGAGGCACCTTAAGCCGGCTGGTGGAACAGGGCCACCGGGTCCACGTGGCGTACCAGACCTCGGGGAACGTGGCGGTGGCGGACGAATACATCCTCAAGTACCTTCACTTTATGGAAAACTTTGATGATCTGTTCCATCTCGCCGCCCCGGGAGCGCTGGAACTGAAAAACGAGCTGAGAAGGTTCCTGGCCGACAAGTCTCCGGAGCAGATCGATGATCCCCGGATCCGCCGGCTGAAGGGGCTGGTGCGCCGGGGAGAAGCCCTGGCGGCCTGCGGCTCCTTCGACATCCCCGCCGAGCGGCTGCATTTTCTTGACCTGCCCTTCTATGAAACCGGCTCGGCGGAAAAACAGCCCCCGGGAGAAAAGGATATTGAAATTGTCAAGGAACTCTTAGAGACCCTGAAGCCCCATCAGATCTACGCCGCCGGGGACCTGGCGGATCCCCACGGAACCCACAAGGTCTGCTTTGAAATTATCCGGGAAGCGGTGCGCCGCCTGAAAGAAGAGAACCGCCCCTGGCTTGACCAGTGCCGGCTCTGGCTCTACCGGGGGGCATGGCAGGAATGGGAGCTTGAGATGGTGGATATGGCGGTACCCATCAGCCCCGATGAGCTGGCCAAAAAGACCAGGGCTATTTTAAAGCATACCAGCCAGAAGGACGGGGCCCTTTTCATGGGAGAAGACCAGCGGGAATTCTGGCAGCGGGCGGAAGAGCGCAACCGCTCCACCGCCCGGCTCTACGACAGGCTGGGCATGGCGGAGTACGAAGCCTTCGAGCTCTTTGTCCGCCTACCCTTTTGAATTAAGTCCCGGCAATCTTCGTTCTACCTGGTTACCGTCTTCTTTGGAAAAATATTTAACGCTCCACCAGAGGCACGTAAGATTTCCGGGCCACCACGTTCTTGTAGGCGGGCCTCATGATCTTGTTCTCTCCGATGATCTCTTCGATTCTGTGGGCGCACCATCCCGTAACACGGGCGATGGCGAAGAGAGGGGTAAAGAGTTCCGAAGGAATGTTCAGCATCCGGTAGACAAACCCGGAGTAGAAATCCACATTGGCGCACATGTTTTTACTGGCCCCTTTCAGCTCCGTAAAAACCTCCGGAGCCAGCCGCTCGATGATTTCATACATGGTAAACTCGTCTTCAAATCCCTTCTCCTTGGCCAGCTCCCGGGCTTTTTCCTTGAGAAGCACCGCCCGGGGATCCGAGAGGGTATAGACGGCGTGACCGATACCGTAGATCAGGCCCGATCCGTCGAAAGCCTCTTTCCGCAGGATCTTGGCCAGATAAGAGCGCAGGGCGTCTTCGTCGGTGAGGCGGGGAATGTTGGCCTTGATTTCTTCCATCATCTGCAGCACCTTCAGGTTGGCTCCGCCGTGGCGGGCCCCTTTGAGGGAGCCGATACCGGCGGCGATGGTGGAATAAGTGTCGGTCTGGGCGGAAGACACCACGTGGATGGTAAAGGCGGAGTTATTCCCTCCCCCGTGTTCGGCATGAAGGACCAGACAGAGATCCAGCACCTCCGCCTCGAGCTTGCTGTAGATCCGGTCTTTCCGAATCATCCTCAGCAGGTTTTCCGCCGTGCCCATGTGGGAATCGGGCCGGTGAAGGTAGAGGCTCTTTTTATCAAAATAGTGCCTTTTAGCCTGGTAAGAATAGGCTGCAATGGTGGGGAACCAGGCGATGAGCTGGATGCACTGCTTCAGCACGTTTTCGATGGAGTAATCTTCCGCCAGGGGGTCGAAGGAATAGGCGGCCAAGACGCTCCGGGCCAGCTTGTTCATGATGTTATTGCTGGGAAGGTTGAGAATCACATCTTCCTTGAAGTTCAGCGGCAGGGGCCGCAGCTCGCCCATGAGGGTGGTAAAATCCTCCAGTTCCGACGTGTTGGGAAGACGGCCGAAGAGGAGGAGAAACACCGTTTCTTCATAGCCGAAACGATCCTCTTTCTGAAATCCCTTGACCAGATCCTCAATCTCTATGCCCCGGTAACGGAGTTTTCCTTCCACGGGGATCTTTTCGTTTTCATCCACGATGTAGCCGTGAACATCCCCGATCTTAGTCAAACCCACCAAAACACCCGTGGCATCCTGATTCCGGAGTCCCCGTTTTACGTTGTACCGGCCGTAGTGCTCCGGTTCGATGGTATTATTCTGCTTCGTCAGCTCACTATAGGTCGTGATGGCATCTTCCAGTATCATGAGAGTACTCCTTGTTTTTGGTCCTGTCTCAACTCCGGAACCTCGCAGGGGTCCGGAAAAATACGGTGTGAGGCCCCCACTGCGGAGGGGCTCTCCTCCGGGGGGAGGCCGAAGAGGTTCGGCTCCTCCTAGGAGGTTTTTTTCATAAAATAGACTTCCCGGATGGGATGGTTTTTACTAATACCCTTTCTTTCAAACTTGGTTTCCGGCCGCCACACGGGACTCACCGATCCGCCCTGAGGGCCCGGTTCCAGTCCGGGAAAGCCGGAAAGCACCTGAAACATCTGTTCCCCGTACTCTTCCCAGTCGGTGACGCAGTAGAGGTACCCCCCGGGCTTCACCTTGGGCAGCAGCAGCTTGATAAAACCTTCCTGAATCAGCCGCCTTTTATGATGCTTCTTCTTGTGCCAGGGGTCGGGGAAAAAGATATGAACCCCCGCAAACACCTGGTCGGGGATCATCTCCTCCAACACCGATACGGCATCGAAGTTGATAATCCTGATATTGGAAAGGTTCAGCCGTTCAATCTCGGACAGCAGCTTTCCCACCCCCGGCCGGTGCACCTCGATACCCAGGTAATTGGTCTCCCGGTTTCTGTCCGCCATGGCCGCCGTGGCGGTGCCCATGCCGAAACCGATCTCAAGAACCACCGGCCCCGAAGGAAATATTTCCCCGAAGTTCAAAAGTTCCTTTCGGTAAGGAAGGCAAAAGGTACCGGACCACTGGTCGTAGGCCCGTTGCTGCCCCTGACTCATCCGGGTGGCCCGGGTGACAAAACTCCTGACCCTTCGGCGCCCCGGAGGAACCTGGGCGGTTAACCCCGAGTCTGACATGTCGATCCCTCCCTCGGAACCGTGGTGCTCATCATCATTCTGCATGGTACAATGATAGGGCATATTGCAGATTTTGGCAAGATATACCTTTTTGGTTTCAAATTTTTATCTATATACGGCAAATAATTGCCATAATGAAATTAAAGCAGCATGTTGAGCCGATCCCGCAAAAACTCTGATTTTTCTTTGAGCCCGATGGTTCCCGTCTTTAAGATGAGAATCTGGGGCCGTACGGGATCCAAGGCCACACTGTCGCCCCCTTCCCGGATCAGCCGCATCACCTTGTCTACCGAAATCAGAGAAAGCTGAGAAAACTCCACCTCCGCCCTTCCCCGGCGCTCCCGAAGGCTGCTTATCTTCAGTTTTCCGCAGATAATACGGATCTCCGCCAGGGAAAGAAGGCTGGAAACCTCCTCGGGCAAAGGACCGTACCGGTCTTCCAGCTCGAAGGAAACCCGGTCCATCTCGTCCTGGGTCTGAATGGAAGAGATCTTTTTGTAAACATCCATCTTTTCCACCGCCTCGCGGATGTAGGTGTCGGGGATAAATCCGGTGTACTCCAGTTCCAGATACACCTCCACCGGGGGAGCCGCCTTGGTGATACCCGCCTCCTCGGGAGCCATATCCCGGATGGCCTCATCCAGCAGCCGTATGTACATATCGAAACCCACGGACATCACGTCGCCGCTCTGTTCCCGGCCCAGGAGGTTTCCCGCTCCCCGCACCTCCAGGTCTTTCATGGCGATCTTAAAACCCGCCCCCAGCTCGGTGTAGTCACTGATAATCTGGAGCCGCTTCATGGCCAGTTCGGACAGCACCCGCTGCTCGGGATAAAAAAGGTAGGCGTAGGCCTGCCGGTTCGACCGGCCCACCCGGCCCCGGAGCTGATAGAGCTGGCTGATGCCGTACATATCCGCCCTGTCGATGATGATGGTATTGACATTGGGAATATCGATACCGTTTTCGATGATGGTGGTGGCCACCAGGACCTGAAAAGAGCCGTGGACAAACCGGTGCATGATGTCTTCCAGCTCCCGGGAACTCATCTGGCCGTGGGCAAACTCGATAAACACCTCGGGAACCAGCTTGCGCAGGTACATGCCCACCTGCTCCAGGGTTTCCACCCGGTTATGAAGGTAGAACACCTGCCCCCCCCGGGACACCTCTTTCCTGATGGCCTGGGCCACCGTCTCTTCGTCAAACTCCCGGATAAAGGTTTCGATGGGCCGCCGCACCGACGGCGCCGTGGTAAGCAGGGACATATCCCGGATTTTGAGAAGCGACATGTGAAGAGTCCGGGGAATCGGGGTGGCCGACAAGGTCAGGGCGTCCACCGAATGCTTCAGCTCTTTGAGCCGTTCCTTATGCTTCACGCCGAAACGCTGTTCCTCGTCGATGATGATGAGGCCCAGGTTTTTGAACTTCACATCCTTCTGAAGAATCCGGTGG
>CAYYNJ010000186.1:0-6189 GCA_964472775.1 uncultured Spirochaetaceae bacterium | reverse complement strand
GGACAGGGTGATGCTGCTTCCCAACATGAGCCTCATCGCTACGGTGGGTAAGGGCATGAACCACATGATAGGCACCGCCGCCACCCTCTTTACCGCCTTGGCCCGCCAGGGAATCAATATTCGAATGATCGACCAGGGCTCGTCGGAACAGAACATCATCGTGGGCGTGGAAGAGGCGGACCATGAGAAGGCGATTCGGGCCATCTACGACGCCTTTCAGCATAGCGACGAGCCTGTTTCCTGAATCGGTACTAATTGAAATGGTCTCGGACTAAGGAGAAAAATCCATGGACACGGTTTATATTACAGGACACCGGAATCCCGACATGGACTCCATTGCCTCCGCCTACGCCTACGGAGAACTGAAAAACTTCCAAACCGGGGAGGCAACCTACCAGGCGGTGCGCTGCGGCGATGCCAAGGCCCCCACCAAGGCGCTTTTCAAGAAGCTGGGGCTTTCCCTGCCGCCGTTGATGAAGGACGCAGCCCCCCGGGTCTTGGATGTGATCCGCCAGGATATTTCATTCCTGGAAGCACGGATGCCGATCCTTGAGGCTATCCGGTTGATGGATGAAAAAAACCTCAGCATCCTTCCCGTTTTCAATCGCAAGAAAAAGTTTTTGGGAGTGGTCTCTCAGCATGAAATCAGCCGGTTTCTCATATCGGAAAATCTGGGATCCCGGCCTCTCTATCACTTTTTCACTCCGAATTTTGAAAAGGTTCTTCCCGGGCGGTTCTATCAGAAGGGCCGGGAAGATAGTTTCACCGCCCCCCTGATGACCGGCGCCATGCCCTACGAAACCAGCCTGGAGAGGATGGACCGTCTGGAGGGGACGAAACCGGTACTGGTGGTGGGACTCAGGAAGGATCTGCTGAAATTCGCCGTGGGAGCCCAGCTTCCGGCCCTGATTATCACGGGGATGGGGCAGGACGGGGATCTGGACATGGATTTCAGCGGGTTCCAGGGGGCCATCTATCTGTCCCATACCGACACCGCAGAAACCCTCAGGCTGCTGCGTCTTTCCGCCCCGGTGGAACAAATCATGGGTAAGGAGCCCCTCACCGTGGAGGGAGATCTGGACTTTGATACGGCCAAACAGATCCTCCTCGGCAGTCCCCACCGGGGGCTCCCGGTAATGAAGGACGGTGTCTACGCCGGCATGGTGACCCGACGGAGCTTCATAGAAAAACCCCGGAAGAAACTGATACTGGTGGATCATAACGAGCTGAACCAATCGGTCCCGGGAGCCGAGCAGGCCCAGGTGGTGGAAATCCTTGACCACCACCGCATCGACACCCCCAAGACCCGGGATCCCATCTACGTCTACGCCCGGCCCGTGGGTTCCACCTGCACCATCGTCTTTCTCCACTATCGGATGGCGGGCCTTAAACCCGCCCCGGAAACGGCGGCCCTTCTGCTGGGAGGACTGATTTCAGATACCCTGGATCTCAGATCCCCCACCACCACCGATGAAGACCGCCGGGCCGCCCTGGCCTTGGAGGAAATATCCCCCCTTTCCCGGGAAGAAACCGCCCAGCTCATCTTCAGCCACTCCTCTTCACTGAAAACCGCCGATCCCAGGGAAATTCTGCTCTCCGACTTCAAGGTCTACCAAGAACGCTCCTGGTCCGTGGGAATCGGCCAGGTGGAGGTGATAACCCTGGAAGAAGTGGAGATGGTAAAAGATTCCTACCTCGGGATATTAGAACAGGTGGGGTCGGAGAAAAACCTGGACTGGGTGATGCTGCTGGTGACCGATGTGATCAAACAGGACTCGGTCCTCTTCACCTCGGGCCTGGAAGAGGCGGAAGAAAAACTCATCTTCAAGGCCCGGAGCCCCCGGCTCTTCACCCTGCCCGGAATATTAAGCCGGAAGAAGCAGCTCTTTCCCGAGGTTTACCGGGTCCTGGAAGAAATGGACCGGGACGAAAGAGGATAGACCTGCCTCCCCTGCCCCGGCCTTACTCGCCGTACTCCTCTCGGAGAAGATTAGCCAAGCGGTTAATCCTGGTCAGAGTTTTTTCCACCCCCAGCAGCTGGATCGATTCAAAGAGGGGGGGCGAAACGGTGGTGCCCGTCAGAGCCACCCGCAGGGGCTGCATGAGCTGGCCCAGTTTCAGACCCATCTGGTCCGCCCGCTCCTGAAAAAGCCCCTCCGTTTCCTCCAGGCTCCTGTCATCAAACCCCGTCAGCAGTTCCGCCGCTGCCAGCAGGGCCCGGTACGCCTCCAAGGGTTCGGTCTTCTTGGGCACCGCCAGTTCCGCCTGGTACTCTTGAATGTCCTGGAAGAGACACCTCACCAGCCCGGAAACCTCCGAGAGCAGCTTCAGCCGCTCCTTCAGCATCGGGTAAGCCCCGTCGAAAAGTTCCCGCTCCCCTTCGGCGGGAGGATCGGAAACCACCCCGTCGGCCACCAGGTAGGGAATCAAAAGGGCCTTTAGGGATTCATCATCCCGCTTGCGGATGTACTGGCCGTTGAACCACTGAAGTTTTTTGTAGTCAAACACCCCCGGCGCCTTGTTGATCTTCTCCAGAGAAAACAGCTGCTCCAGGTCTTCCTTTTCAAAGAATTCCCGGGAATCGTCGTAGGACCAGCCCACCAGGGAAACGTAGTTAATCAGCGCCTCCGGCAGGTATCCCTCCCGGCGGAAATCCCGGACCGAGGTGGAGCCGTGGCGCTTGGAGAGCTTCTGGCCGTCCTTGCCCATCACCATGGGAAGGTGGCAGTATTTGGGGGGCTCCCATCCGAAGGCCCGGTAGAGAAGGACGTGAAGGGCCCCCGAGGGAAGCCACTCCTGGGCCCGCATGATGTGGGTAATCTCCATCAGGTGGTCATCGATCACATTGGCCAGATGGTAGGTGGGAAACCCGTCGGATTTCAGCAGGATCGGGTCGGGACTGATGTCCTTGCTCTTCCGCTTCACATCTCCGAGCAGTTCATCCTGGAAGACCACATCCTCCCGGGGGGGAACCTTGAAACGCACCACCCAAGGAAGGCCCGCCGCCTCCTTGGCCGCCCGTTCTTCCGGCGAAAGATCCCGGCAGTGATAATCGTAGCCCTGGTGGGATTTTTTATCCTTCGCCTGCTCTTCCCGCAGGGCGTCAAGCCGCTCGGAACTGCAGTAACAGCGGTAGGCGTGACCCGTATCTATCAGCTGCTGAGCGTAATCACGGTAGAGGTCAAACCGCTGGGACTGGACATAGGGCCCATAGTTGCCCCCCACGTCGGGACCTTCATCCCATCGGATCCCCAGCCATTCGAAGGTATCGTAGAGGTCCTGGAGGGATTCATCGGAGTAGCGCTCCTGGTCGGTATCCTCCACCCGGAGGATGAAGGTGCCTCCCTGGCTGCGGGCGAAAAAATAGTTGAACAGGGCGGTGCGGATGCCCCCAATATGCTGGAGCCCCGTGGGCGAGGGGGCGTATCGAACTCTTACACTCATGGATTTACTCACCTTATCTCAGTTTCTTGGGGAAATTATAGGGTGCCCCCGGGGACATGGTCAAGGCGGTTCGCTTTACGGTGCGTCCTGCCGATAGCCGGCTAAGAAGGCGGCCATGGCGGAGACCACCCGGTGAAGCTGCTCCGGCGGAGGCAGAAACACGATGCGGAAGTGGTCCGGTTCGGGCCAGTTGAATCCCCGGCCGTGAACCAGCAGGATCTTCTCGCTGTTAAGAAAGTCCAGGACGAACTTCTCGTCGTTGCTGATGTTGAACCGTTTTTTATCCAGCCGGGGGAAGAGGTAGAGCGCCCCCTTGGGTTCTACACAGGTAACTCCGGGGATTTGGGAAATTCCCTGGTAGATGATATCCCGCTGTTCCCGAAGCCGGCCCCCGGGCCGGAGGAGCTGTTTAATATTGTCCAGCCCCTGGGAGAGCCCCGCCTCCACCGCCAGCTGGGAAAAGACATTTCCGCAGAGCCTCATATTCGAGAGGATGTTCAAACCTTCCCTGAAGTCTTCGGTTCCTTTTTTCGGACCCGATACGGCCATCCATCCCGCCCGGAAGCCGGCGGAGAGGAACACCTTGGAGAGGCCGTTGAAGGTCACCGTCACCAGATCCTCCGCCAGCACCGACGGCGAGTAGTGGGGGTCTTCGGTGTAGATGATCCGGTCGTAGATCTCGTCGCTGAACAGAATCAGTTCATGCCGCCGGGCCAGGTCGATAAATCCTTCCACAATCTCCCGGGGATAAACCGCTCCGGTGGGATTATTGGGGTTGATGATGACCAGAGCCACCGTTCGGGGTGTGATCATCTTCTCCATGGCCGCTAAATCAGGAAGCCACCCCGCCTGTTCGTCGCACCGGTAATGGAGGGGGGTTCCCCCCGCCAGGGTCACTGCGGCGGTCCAGAGGGGATAGTCGGGAGAGGGGATCAGCACCTCGTCCCCCCGGTCAAGCAAGGCTGTGGTAACCATGGAGATCAGTTCGCTCACCCCGTTCCCCAGATAGATATCGTCCATGTCCAGCCCCGTAAAACCCTTGGAACGAAAATCCTCCAGCACCACCTGCCGGGCCGAAGCCAGCCCTTTGGAATCCACATATCCCTGGGCGCGGTCGATATTGCTGATGATGTTTTCCTTCATTCCCGCGGGGGACTGAAAACCGAAGGGAGCGGGATTACCGGTGTTGAGCTTGATGATCTCATGCCCTTCCCGTTCTAATTTTTCCGCCGCCACCATGACCGGTCCCCGGATGTCGTAGCAGACATTACTAAGTTTCTGAGATTTCTTGATCATTGCCATGGGTACTCCTATAAAAACACGGCGTTAGCCGCGAACCTGGGCAGTGTTGCTGCCCCGAAGGCAGAGAATAAGGAGAAGAAAAGCCAAGCTTTTCTTCTCCAGAAGGATAAAATACACGGATGTATTTTATCATTCCTCCTTAAAACCTGTTCAGGGGGCGGTGGCGTCTTCTCCGTCGGCCCGGAGCCACTGATAGGATTTATCCAGTAAGTCCGAAACTACCAGAAAGAGCAAGGGGTCTGCCTGCTTTTTCAGCCGGGCCAGAAGCTCCGGGGTCAAAAGCGATGCCAGGGTTTTCTTCGGCGCTTTTACCGCCTCCGCCTCCTGGGCGGTGGTGCCGGTGAGGGTGTAGAGATAGAGGCCCATGAGGCGGAGGACCAGGTCTTTGGAGCCAAACAGAGGCTTTAAATTTTCCCGGGCCTCTCCCATCTTTCCCTGCAGGGTCAGGGCGAAACTGTAAAACCACCGGGGCCATGCGGCGGAGTCCCTGTTCCTCAGAGAAATGCTATAGTGTTCCTCCATCCCCTGGGGATCCTCGGTCAAGATATAGGGGTAGCCCAGGGGAAGAAGAAACCGGCCATGCAGACGCGGCTGGTGTTCTTTAAGATACCGGTTCAGCTCCCCCAGCCGGTCCATCCGGCGGGTGAGCATACAGCTGGAGATGAGGATGCTCAGGTTTTGCCGGTTCAGCCGAAGCCCCCGCCGGCCCCGGCTTTTCACCAAGATCTCCTCCGATAGGTGGTCGGTGAGGGCCTGCCAGTTTTCCTCTTCCAGGAGGGTGTAGGTCTTTCTGTTGACCCAAAAATACCCGTTCAGCCCCAGAAATGAATACCCTGGGAGTTAAAACCCTGGCCTGGACTGTCCCATATACCCTGCCCGATGCTTCAAACTGGCAGGAAGCAATTGATAAAGCTTATCTCGTTCGTAAACCTTCCGGAAAATATTCAGATGATAATTATACCATTTCCAAAACCGGTGAACTGGAAAATAATTTTTACACTTATATTGACTTTTATAATCCTGAGGCTGTAATCTGGTGGCAAAAGCAAATAGACAGATCCCTTGAACTTGGTATAAAGGGATTTAAACTGGATGACGGACAGCACCTTCCTCCCGATGCCATCATGTATGGAGGTAAAACAGGAAAAGATTACCGTAATTCTTACAGTCTTGAGTATAATAAAGTTTTTTATGATGCTCTTAAAAACAAGTATGGTGACGATTTTCTTATGGTTCCCGTGGAGGGTGGACAGGCTCTTCATCTTTTACAAATTTTAAATGGCCGGGAGATTTATCAGGTTCATTTGCAAACAACGGGCTCCCTTCATCCGTTTACTCAACACTCTCCCTGGCTTTCTCAGGGATGCCATTTGTGTCAACCGATATCGGAGGATTTACAAACCGGCCGGCTCCGGAAAATGTTTGGATACGATGGGCGCAATT
>CAYYNJ010000185.1:2530-6237 GCA_964472775.1 uncultured Spirochaetaceae bacterium | reverse complement strand
TCATCGCCGACATCGCTAAACTGGATTCCACCCACC
Organism: uncultured Spirochaetaceae bacterium; assembly: GCA_964472775.1. Classification (GTDB taxonomy): domain Bacteria; phylum Spirochaetota; class Spirochaetia; order UBA9216; family UBA9216; genus CAYYNJ01. The sequence continues at coordinate 6,201 of CAYYNJ010000185.1, read as the reverse complement.
GGCGGCTTCTGAACCCCCACATCTACAAGGTTTCCCTCTCCACCGCCCTGAGCAACATGAAATTCGATCTCATCGATGAACTCTCCGATGACTGATAAGCCGGGCCGCTGTCGGATCGTCGCAGAACTAGGAACCGCCCACGGAGGCAGCCGGGAGAAGGCCCGCCGCCTCATCGCCGCCGCCGCCGAGGCGGGGGCGGATACGGTGAAGTTTCAGTGGGTCATCGCCCGGGAGATCCTGCATCCCCGGGCGGGGTCCATCGATCTCCCCGGGGGTTCCATCCCCCTCTTTCAACGGTTCCTCGGCCTGGAACAGCCGCCGGAGTTTTACGCCTTCCTCAAAGAAGAGAGTGAAAAAGCCGGAGTGACCTTTCTCTGCTCCCCCTTCGGGCTGGAGAGCCTGGCGGGGCTTGAAGCCCTGGGGGTCAGGGAGGTGAAGATAGCCAGCCCCGAGCTGAACCACCTGCCCTTGCTGGAGGGGGCCCTCAGATTCGATAGGATCATCCTCTCTTCGGGGGTCTCCACCCTGGGCGACATGGAAGAGGCGGCGGCCTTGACGGGCGAAAAGGCCCTGTTTCTCCACTGCGTTACCCATTACCCCGCCCCGGAGGAAGAGTATAACCTGAATCTGCTGCCTCCCCTAGCCGCCTTACTGGGCGTGGAAATGGGAGTCTCGGATCACTCTTTGGATCCGGTCTTGGTTCCCTCCCTCACCGCCGCCCTGGGGGGGGTGATGGTGGAAAAACATTTTACCCTCAGCAAAACCGACGGCGGCCTGGATGACCCCATCGCCCTGGCTCCGGGGGAGTTCGCCGCCCTGGTACGGGCGGTCCGCCGGGCCGAAGAAGAGGGCCTTGAAGAAACCCTCCGGCGCCTCTCCGCCGAATTCGGGGCGACCAAGGTCGAGGCCGTCCTGGGGTCGGGCAAAAAGATCCTGGCCCCCGGCGAGGCGCCCTTCTACCGCACCACCAACCGGAGTATCCTGGCCCTGGAAGACATCGCTCCGGGAGAGCCGGTGACCCGGGAAAACAGCGCCCTCCTCCGTTCGGAAACCAATCTGCCCCCGGGACTGCCTCCCCGGTACTGGCCCCTGGTCATCGGCCGGCGGGCCCGAAAAAAAATCCCCTCCGGAGAGGGGATTACCTGGGAGGCCCTTTAAGGGCCGAAAACTTTCCCTGACAAGGCCGAGATCCGAGGGCCCGGAGGAAAATCTACTCTTTATAAGGAACGGTGACCAGCTTTGCGGTGACTTCATCCTGAAGCTCCCGGATCAGAGCCGCCGTCTTCTCAACGGTTTCGTCATATTCCCAAATCAGTTTATCCTCCCGGCTGCGCCGTTTGGCTTCCACCCCGCCGGCGGCGAGGGACCTTTTGCTCACGGTCAGCCGCAGGGGTATCCCGATCAGGTCCGCATCGGCAAACTTGATCCCCGGACTCTCGGACCGGTCGTCAAAGAGGACTTCAATTCCCTCTTTCTGAAGGGCCCGGTAAAGCTCTTCGGCCTTTTCTTCCACCGATTCATCCTTCTTATCCTGCAGCAGGGTCAGATGAACCTGGTAGGGCGCCACGGTGACGGGCCAGATCAGCCCGTTCTCGTCATTATGCTCCTCCGCAATACACGCCATAAGCCGCCCCACCCCGATACCGTAGGAACCCATGATAATCGGTTTCTCCTTACCGTCCTGATCCTGGAAGGTACAGCCCATGGATTCAGAATACCGGGTCCCCAGCTTGAAGATGTTGCCCACCTCCACCGCCTTGTCCGCCCGAAGCGGTTCTTTACAGACCGGGCAGAGATCGCCGGTGTCGGCGGCCACGATATCGGTGATGATATGAGCACTATAATCCCGGCCATAGTTGGTATTGATGAGGTGGTACCCTTCTTCATTGGCTCCGGCGGTGAGGTTGGGACTCACCGGGATCAGGTCATCCACCACCACCAGGGTGTCTTTCATCCCGCCGGGATAGGCATAACCGGGAACCCCGCCGGCGGCTTTAATCTCGTCGTCGTGGGCGGGCCTGAGCTCCTTGGCCTGAACGGCGTTAGCCAGCTTGGTTTCATTGAGCTCCATGTCGCCCCGGACCAGGGCGGTAATCAGCTTCTGCTCTTCCCCGGGGGTGCCGTCTTTACCTTCGGTGGACAGGGTGGCCACCATGAAAACCGCCTTGGCGGTTTTAGCCTCGGGAATGTTTAAAAATGCGGCCAGGTCGGCGATGGTTTTGCAGCCCGGTGTGGCCACCTTTTCCGCCGGTTTGGGGTCTTCCTTATCCAGGGGGGTCTTGGTCATCTCCGCCACCTGCCGGTTGGAGTGGTAGCCGCAGGAATCACAAATGATGATGGTATCCTCCCCCATGGGAGTCATATACATAAACTCGTGGGCAATTTTACCGCCCATCATGCCCGTGTCGGACTTCACCGCCAAGGCCTCGATGCCGGCTCGGCGAAAGATATTAAAATACGCCTGGTAGTGGGCCCGGTACTGTTTGTCCAGGCCTTCCCAGGAGGTGTCCAGGCTGTAGGAATCCTTCATGGTGAACTCCCTGACCCGGATGAGTCCCGCCCGGGGCCGGGGATCATCCCGCCATTTAGTCTGGATGTGATACACCAGGGCGGGCATCTGTCGGTAAGACTTTACCACCCGGCGGGCCAAGTCTCCCAGGGCTTCTTCATGGGTCATGGCCAGCACCATGTCGTGGTCTTTCCGGTCCTGAAGCCGGGTCAGCTCCGAGCCGATCTGATACCAGCGGCCCGTTTCCTTCCAGAGATCCGCAGGCAAAACCACCGGCATGGTTACTTCCTGACCGCCGATTTTCTCCATCTCATCGTGCAGGATGGCTTCGATTTTATTCATCACCCGCCGGGCCAGGGGCAGATAAGAAAAACTGCCCGCCGAGACCTGATGAATGAATCCGCCCCGAAGCAAAAGACGGTGACTCACCGCCTGGGCGTCAGAAGGAACTTCTTTAAGGGTGAACGCAAAAAGCTGGGAGAAACGCATGAATCTAAGCCTCCGGTTATATTGTGCCTTGGTTTTGGAAGATTCTCAATAAAGACGCCCTAGGATGACACAAATAACTGACCTTTGTCAATGTATTCAACCTTCCCGGGATTTTGTGATATAATCGCGCCAAGGAAAATTCCGTGAAAAGAATAGGCAGTGCCCTCATCAGTTATACCGTCCGCGCCCTGGCCCAATCCATGAGCCCCCACGTCATGGTGGACCTGGCCCGCAAATTCATCCCCGGTTACGACCTCTATGCCCGGACAGGATTCCCCTCCAGCATCGCCATCCCCAACAAGGATGCGGCCCGCCAGATTGTGACGGATCTGCAGAAATCGGGTCATTATCTGGACTTTATCCTTTTACTGGTTGAGGTGGGCGAAAAGGGCCACATGGGCCGGAAGTACGCCATCCCTTATATGAGAGAAATCCTGGGGGGCATCTTCGACATGGACCTGATCTACGACCAGGTTACGCCGCGCTCACCATCGGCGATCCGCAGCTCTGGTGGCCAAACGGCCTTGGCGCGCAGCCGCTCTATACGGTGGCCGTTACGCTCATGAGCGGCATGCGCGTGCTGGATATCTGGACGCGGCGCATTGGGCTGCGCACGATGCGTATGCACATTGAGAAAGATTCGTGGGGCGAAAGCTTCTGCCACGAGGTGAAC
>CAYYNJ010000185.1:0-2520 GCA_964472775.1 uncultured Spirochaetaceae bacterium | reverse complement strand
ACTGGGGAGCCCTCAGGGTGGGAGAATCCTACACCCTGGCCTTCCTGAGGATCGATATCGTCGGCAATTCCCACATCGTCAGAAATAATCCCGCCGCTTCGGTAACCGAGGTTTACAACGCCCTCCGGGCCATGACCTACCGGGCGGTGGAACACCGTAACGGCCGCATCTGGGGATGGGACGGTGACGGGGGGGTGGCGGCCTTCTTTGTGGGCAACCGCAACCAGAGTGCCGTGTTAGCGGGCATGGAGATTCTCCATGAAATTTATCTTTTTAACCTGATTTCCTGTCCCCTGAAAGACCCCATCGCCATCCGGGCGGCGGTTCACAGCGGAACCTTTGATTATACCCCCGATGAAGAAGAAATGCGGGCCAATGAAACGGTGAAACGGACGGTCCATATTGAACATCAGCATACCAAGCCGGGAACCCTGACCATAAGCCCCGTGGTGAAATACATGCTCGACCATCTGGTGTCCAGCGAGTTCCGAACCATCACCGGCGACGACCAGCTTGAGTACTATAACTACGCCTTGGAGCTGGAAGCATGATTCAGGTTCTCATTGTCACCGATGAAAAAGCCACCCTCCGGCTGATGGAACCTCTGGTTAAATCCCGAATTTGTAAAACCGAGGTTCTGGGGCTGGGGGATGTATCGTCTCGGCTGAAAAACGGTCCTATCCCGGAGGTCCTCTACCTGGACACCACGGGAATGGAATTGAAAGAAATTAAGAAAAGATTCAAGGCGTTTTTTCAGGCCGGAGTTTTGACGGTGGGAGTCCTGGATCCTCGGGACGGGATAGCCGATCCGGCGGAAATCTTTCATCTGGGGGCTTCGGACTATCTGGGAAAACGGCTTCTTAAGGAAGACCTCAAGCCTTCCCGGCTGAAACGGGTCATAGAATATTCCGAAAGCTTCATGGACGAGGGTGAAGAAGTTTCCGCCTGTGAAGCCGAATCCCCCGGCTCTCTCGCTTCCATCCCCGGGGGGAACTGGGAATTGGCCGAAACGGGAACCTGTTACGCCTTCACCTTTCTTTTCGTAGAAATGGACCTGCCCCAGGACTGGAAAAAGAAAGCCGGGGCCGCCCACCTTAAAAAGGTTAAAGAGCTGTTCCACAACCACGTGAAAAGGGCGGTTGAACCATCCAACGGCCGGGTCTGGATGTGGAACGAGTTCGGCGGGGTGGTGCTCTTTCCCCTGCTTGACAATAGCAGCCGGGTGGTTCAAACCGCGGCCCGACTTATGCTGAACCGGGTGCTCCACAGTGTGGAAGAGTTTCCCTTTAAAACCCTGATCAGCTACCGCATGGCCATCCACACCGGGGAAAGCGTCTACCATAAAAGAGGGGAAACGGGAACCATCGTCTCCGACACGGTGAACTTTATCTTTCACCTGGGGCAGAAGTTCGCCGAACCGGGTCAACTCTACATTACCAAGGAAATTTACGCCGAGATGCACCCGGGGTTTCGGAGTCTCTTCCTGCCCCAGGGGGCCTTTGAAAACCGGGAGATCTTCCGGATGCGGTCACCCCGCTGACCGAAGCTCCCCCGTTTTGCCCCGGTTTTTTACCTTGACACGGCACCGGGGAGGTTGTTTAATAGAGAAACCTTGCACGGATGTTCATCCATCCAGGGTTTCGCCGGCTCCGGCGCAGATGCTTTTCTTTTCAGGAGGTTGATTATGGTGGATATTGTTTTTTCGGGAATGAGAAGTTAGGAAACAAGCCTTCCCCTAGACAACCTTCTGAAACCGGTCCGTTTCCTCCCCTTCTCTCTCAATTCCCCCTAACCCGTGGTTCCTCCTCATCGTTGGTGTGAACCAAATCTCATCAGGTCTCTTCCTTAACATCTAAATACCGGGCCTTAGGTCTCGGGACAGAGCCGGAAGAAGACATCTCGCCCGGGAGCCTCTGGTTACGGCCGTAAACGGCCGGGGCTCCTCCTAGGATTTTAGGGAGAAAGAAATTGACTGATATTTTGAACCAGTGGGGCTGGAGCCCCGATAGAACAAGTTTTATGAAAGAATATCTCACCGGTGAAAGGGAGGGCCTCATCCCCGGCCGAATCATCCGGGAAGACCGGGGCAGCTACCGGGTGGAAACGGCCCTGGGCCGGCGGGTTTGCCGGCTGGCGGGCTCACTCCGCCACAACCTGATTCGGCGCAGTGACTATCCCGCCGTGGGAGACTGGATCCTCTGCTTTCCCGAGGGCGAAACCGGAACCATCAAGGAAATACTTCCCCGGCGGGGGATCTTGAGCCGTAAAGTTCCGGGAGAAGAGACGGAAGAACAGGTGCTGGGAAGCAACGTCGACAAGGTTCTCGTGGTCTATGCCCTGGACGGCGGCCGAAGCTTTTCCGCCCGGGGTTTAGAGAGATACCTGACCCTGGTTTGGGAAGGGGGGGCACAGCCCCTGCTGGTTCTGAACAAACTCGATCTCTGTACCGATCTGGCCCCGTTCCTCACCGCCGCCGAAGAGGCCGAAGAGCTGCGTAAATTGGACAAGGCGGAAGGCGAA
>CAYYNJ010000184.1:0-6261 GCA_964472775.1 uncultured Spirochaetaceae bacterium | reverse complement strand
ATGTCCCAGCAGTGGGTGTAGTCACAGCTGCCGTAGCGAATGCCGTCCTTGTACTTCCAGATGATGTTGGCGGGACAGTCCACGATACCGTCCGCCGAATCGATCCAGGCGGAAACCCGGTCGATATCCCCCAGAAGATACCAGGCCACGCACCACATATGATGGCCGTGGTCGAAGGTCTGCATCCCCCGGCCTTCGATGTTCTCCTGCATCCGCCACTCCCAGGTGCGGGGGTCTATCTCCCACCCTCCCCGGGAACCGCTGATGAATTTGATGCGCAGGTTCACCGGTTCTCCGATGGCCCCCGCTTCGATCATTTCCTTGGCCTTGCGAAGGGGAGGATAAAAGATGTAGTTCTCAATGACCTTGTACACCCGGCCCAGATCCTTCACCGAAGCGAGCATCCGGTCCGCACTGGCCAGGTCGATGGTCATGGGTTTCTGCACCATAATATGTTTCTTTGCCGCCGCCGCTTCCCGGACCATCTCTTCATGAAGCTTCTGGGGGGTAAGAATTTCCACCGCATCCACCTCGGGGTCCGCCAGCAGGTCGTGGTAATCCTGATAATACTTTGCCGCCCCCCAGGCGGCCTTCTTCTCCTGTCCCGCCGCCTCTGAACGGGTGGAAACAGCGTAGATACGGGCTTCCTTGTTATTCTGGTAGCCCAGGGCATGGAGGTCGGAAATCCGGCCCAGCCCGATGATGCCCACATTGATCTTTTCCATATATTCAATCCTGATCTTTTGATGTATTGCCTTGCCGGTCACACCGGTTTCCTTTCTTGCCAGGCCCTGGCCAAGCCGCCCCGGGGGGCAACCCCGCCACGGCTACTCCTTCACCGCCCCCATGGAGAGGCCGTGGATAAAATGCTTCTGCATGAATATGAACAGCAGCAGCGTAGGCAGGGTGGCCATCAAAGCCCCCGCCGCCTGATTTCCCCAGGCTAAACCGTACTGGCCCCGCAGCTGCAGAATCCCCATCTGAATGGTCATCCGGTGTTCCGATTTCACCAACACCAGAGGCCAGAGAAAATCGTTCCAGATCCAGGTGAACTGGAGGATCACCAGGGCGGTTAACGAAGGCCGGGCCAGGGGGAACATGATACGGAAGAGAATCTGCCAGTCCGTGCATCCGTCCAGCATGGCGGACTGACGCAGGGAGGCAGGAATATCCCTGAAGAAATTTGTCATCATCAAGGTACAGATGGGAAGGCCGAACCCCACGTGAACCAGGATGAGGGATATGAGGGTATCTAAGAGATTAAGGGAATTGAAAAACTTAAACAGCGGTATAAGTACAATCTGGGGGGGAAAGAACATTCCCGCCACCACCAGAATATAGAGCCACTTATCACCCCGGAAACCGATCTTGCCGAAGGCATAGCCGGTGAGGCTGCCGAGAAATATCGAAATGATCGTTGCCGAGACGGTAACCACCACCGTATTGACCAGGAATATCTGGATTTTGCCTCCCTGCCATACGGTAATGAAGTTGTCCAGCACCGGGGGGGCGGGAAAAGCCCAGAAGCCGTTCCGGATGATTTCGGTGTTGGGGCGGAAGGCGGTGGTAAAAGTGCCGTAGATGGGAATGAAAAAGAGAAGGCAGATAATTACGATTAAAGCCAGGGAAGAAAAACGGCGGATTTTACTCATTTCCCGATTCCCCCATGACTGTTCTGAAGTAGAAGAAAACCACCGTGAACACCAGGATGAATAGGACACTGGCGATGGCACTCCCGTAGCCCATCTGGTAGTTCCAAAATGATTCCCGATACATCAGGGTGGTCAGAACCTCGGAGCTGCGGAAGGGCCCCCCCTTGGTGGTGATGTAGACCAGATCAAAACTTTTAAGAGAATTGATCACCGTGAGAGACACCACCACGATGGTGGAGTTTTTCAACTGGGGAAGAACGATCCGGTAGAAGATCTGATTCGGCCGGGCCCCGTCGATCTGAGCGGCCTCCACCAGATCCTGACGCACCCCGCTTAAGCCCGCCAGATAGAGGATCATACAGAGCCCCGTATGCTGCCAGGCGCCTGCGGCGATGATGGCCGGTAAGGCGGTCCTTGCATCGGCCAGCCAGGCGTGGTTCCACTCGGGGTTTCCCAGGAGCCGGATAACCAAATTCAGGATTCCCAACCGCGGCTCATAGATGAAGCTCCAGATGAGTCCGATGATGACGTAGGAAAAAATCATGGGCAGGTAGATGACCGATTTAAAGAAGGTTGACCCGGGGATGCCTTTATCGAGCAGCACCGCCAGAAACAGTCCCAGCACCGTGGGAACCAGCAGAAAGACCCCCACCCAAACCACGTTATGCCACACCGCCAGGGAAAAATGGGGATCCGTGAACACCCGTTTGTAGTTATCCAGTCCGATAAAATTGTATTCGGCGGAAAGGCCGTTCCAGTCGGTCATACCCAGGTAGAGGGACTGCAGAAAGGGTAGAACGATGATTGCCAGGTAGACCAGCAGCGGAAGAAGCAAAAACTGCCAGGCTGTGTTTTTTTGTACCATAAGCTCACTTCCAGGAGTATTGGGAGGGGCTCCTTCAGAGAAGCCCCCCCGTTAAAATGTATTACATGTTGCTCCAAGCCGCCCGGGCCCCTTGCTCGGTATCTTTGAGAAGCTGCTTGTAAGAGGCGGGGTTGTCGATAAACTTGGCGAAGGCATCCAGGCCCACATCCGCCACCGGCGGAGGAGTAGCCAGGTCGTAATTGAACGCCCAGTGGGGAACCACGCCGCAGTACTCTTTAATTTTCATCTGCAGAACGTTATACATGGAATCGGGCACATTGATGTTGGGAGCCAAGGCGCCGGTACCGGTGTTAAAAGCCACCATCGGTTCGGTCTGAGCCATGGCCACCAAGGCCTTTTTAGCCGCCTCGGGATTCCGGGCGTCTTTGGCCACCACTACCCCGTCAAAGGGTCCCACGGCACAGTCGGGAACCCCGGGGTCTACCACGGGAAAAGGAAAGAAATCATAGTCTTCTCCGGGGGTCCAGCCGATCTGGTCATCCAGCTGCATGATCCAGCTTCCCATGAGGGTCATCCCCGCTCTGCCGGTACCTACCATGACCGATGCCTCGGCATAGTCGTAGGCGTTGGCGTTTTCGTTGAAATACCCCTTGTCCATCACCTCTTTCCACATTTCAAAGGCCCTGACCACTTCGGGATCGGTATAGGAAGCCTCGCCTGCCATCAGCTTCGCCCGGTATTCAGGCCCGGCGGTGCGGAGCAGGGGGTAATCAAGCCAGAACTGGGCGGGCCATCTTTCCCGGGAACCCAGGGCGATGGGATCAACACCGATGGCCTTGATCTTTTCGCAGGCCACAAGAAACTCGTCCCAGGTCTTCGGTACGGCAGTGATTCCCGCATCGGCGAAGACTTTTTTATTATAGAAAAAGGCCACGTAATGCTGGGTCAGGGGCAGAAAGTATTTGTGCCCGTTGTAGGTGGCGGCGGAGTTGACCGCGTCGGAAAACAGTTTCGAAACACCGTACTCTTGGTACACATCGTCAATCGGCTCAAGACGGTCCGCATCCACCACAAACTGGACTCGGGCGCCCGCCCAGTAGGAGAACAGATCGGGAGGATTTCCCCCGGAGAGCATCACCAGGATGCTGGTCTTGAAAGCCTCATGATCCACCGGGGTATGGGTGAGACGATACTCGGGATTCTCCTGGTTGAAGGTATCCACCAGATCATCCATTCCCCCCGAGAGGGTACCGGAAAAATAATGGAAAAACGTTACTTTTTCGGGCGCCTCCGATTCGGTGTCGCTCTGGCCGCCGGCGAAAACCATCCCCGGTACTGCCAGTAGAATGATAACCATGAGAAAAAGAACTCTTGGAACACGCATTTTCATAAAAACCTCCATACATTAACGTTAATGTGGCATTTTAAACCCCGGGAATTGGTTTTGTCAAACTATTTCGCAATATTATTGCATATTATGCACTTTGATTTTCCATCAGCCTGGAGGGCAGGGTTAATCACCGCCCCAACTCCCCTTCCCTGGCAGGAGAAATTTAAGTCTCCCGTTTAATCAGTTCAGGTTCGTAGGTAACCCGCCGAAGGCCTCCCTGCCGCCCTTCGAGTACATCGAGGAGACAAGAGGCACTCTCATAGCCGAGTTCATATTTGGGAACCCGGATGCTGGAAAGCGAGGGGACCATGTAGGGAGTTTCGGCGATATCATCGTGGCCTACCAGTGAAACATCGCCGGGAATCTTCACCTCCCCTTCATGGAGGGCCCTGAGAACACCGATGGCCATCTGGTCATTGTAGACAAAGAGAGAGTCCATCTTCACCCGCCGGTGCAGCAGATCTTTGACGGCGGTGTAGGCGGAGGCGGCGGTGGAATCACAGACCACCACCCGGTCTTGGGGAAGCAAAAGACCGCCTTCCCTCAAGGCATCCCTGAACCCCTCGAAACGCTGTTGATTACAGGACACGGGAAAGGAATAACCGATGTACCAGGGATGCTTTTTCCCTTCCTCAAGAATTTTCCCCGCCGCCAGCCGGCCGCTCATTCGGGAATCGCTGATAAAGTAGTTCTGGGAATTCTGAGAACCCCTTCTGACGATGTTGACATGAGGAACCTTGAGGCTGTCGTAATCGAAGGTACTAACCAGATCTTTAGCGGGAACGATGATAAGCCCCGCCACACGGTTGGCGTAGAGGGTGGTGATAATCTTTTCTTCTTTGGCAAGATCTTCGTTGCTGCTCAAAGCAAGAATGGTGTATTCGGAATGGGAAAGAACGTCATTTATTCCCTGGAGAATGTGGGCGAAAAACGTATTGTCTAGGTGGGTCACCACCACACCGATGGTTTTATTCTTATTTGATCTCAAGCTTGAGGCCGAGGCATGGGGAATATACCCCATGGCTGCGGCAATCTCTTTGATCCGGGTTCTTGTCTCGATGCCGATATCGGGTTTGTCTTTAAGGGAGCGGCTGACGGTGTTGATGGAAACCCCCGCCCTTTCGGCCACATCCTTTAACCTCACATATCCCATGGAAGATCCTTTCTAACAGCGTTTATGTTGAATCACTATAGAGCAGCGGTGCCGGAGGGTCAACAAACCAGGGGATGTCAAAAGAATCAAGTCCCCCTTCATCTTACCTGGTCCCTAGGGTCTTTCCAGCACCAGAACCACCGATTCGAGAATCGCCAGCCCCGAGGTTAACCCGGCGGTACCGGGGGTGATATTTCCATGGGAACCATCCACCGACCCGGTGCCGAAGGGGGTCATGACTAGCCGGTAGCTGTCTCTGCGGCCGGTTAATTCCAGCTCCCCCCGATAAACCAGCGATGGCTGGCCGTTCACACCAGAGATTTCCTCCGGATAGGAATCGTTATAGTCGAAAGATTTATTTACTTCACCGTAAAAAATATACTTCCCCGGAGGTAACATCACCGCCCCCTCCAGGCTGATAAGGCCTTTCCCTTTGGGGCTGGCCCCGCCCAGGGCATCCAGGCTTCCCCGCCGTCCATTGTAGACCGGCAGTGCCTCGGGGCGTTCTTCCGCCCCCCGCCAATCGTTATCACTGTTGCGCCGGGTGGAATAGATGGTGTCCAGAAACCCGCCGTTCTCTGTTTCAATCCAGAGGGCCGTCTGCGGGACCATCTTCACCGGCATGATGCCGAACCATTTCACGGTACGGTATTTTTCACCGGGGGTTAATTCGGCGGTGACGGTCCATCTCTCTTCCGCATGGACAACGGCGGCGCCAAGAACCATGACTAACAAACCCAGGGCGATGCTGCCCCCTCGTCTTTCCTTCATTCTTCTTTATCTCCTGAAACTTTACGTGGATTATGCCCTTCGAAAAGGCTTTTACTGATGGTTTCCACCGCTGCGAGAATTCTCTCCCAACCCTGATCCGTGTCCAGGGCCACCCCATTGAATTGATTTGTCCGGTCCGAATAGAGGGCCAGGTTATAGATCCCGGCAACAAGGAGGGCTATCACCGCCTCGCTGTCAGCCCCTTCAGGGATCGTATTACTTTTTTCCAGAGCCTTAACAAAGGTTTTAGTCAGGGACGAGCCCCTGTCCTCCACTTCCTTCATGACTTTCGCCGCCAGGGGACTGTCTTCACAGAGGAACCAGCGGAGCAGCTCCCGCACTTCAGGGGTAGACCGCAGCTGATTAACCTGGCCTCGAAAAATATTCATCACCACTTTGTGCATCATGTCACCCGGGTTTTCATTTCCTTCCCAGGTGCTGATTTCTTCCACCACCCGTGGCGAGGTAT
>CAYYNJ010000183.1:1190-6285 GCA_964472775.1 uncultured Spirochaetaceae bacterium | reverse complement strand
ATAACCGTACCATCCTGATCGATCACCCGAGCCTGAGAATCAATCTTGATGCCCCCCATACAATGGTGAACCGCCGGCACAACCTTAATGCCGAAAAAGGGCGGTTCGGTCAGGGGCCGGGCCAGATTATTCCGGCCGAAATCTTCATCCCTTCCGGCTTCGTACATGGTGTTATAATGAGCCACCCCATCTTTCAGCCCCCGGGGGCTAATTTCCAATTTTTCCGCCAACTCCAAAAGGCTCTCCGCCCGGCTGATCAAATTGAGGGCAAAGTAGGTGTAGGTGGCCGAGAGACTCTCCCTGATCCGGTTGTCGAAGATAAGATAGGCGCTTTTGTTGGGCTGACTCAGGATTTGCCGGCTTAAAACATCCCTGAAGGCCAGTTCGTCGGTGAAGCGGCTCCCCTCCCGGTTTACCAGGATACCTCCGTTACCCCGAACCGCCTCGGTGATTAAAACGCCGTTATCCGGTTCCACCGTAGGATGGGCCTGAATATACGCCATATCCACCAGGGCCGGCCGAAGCCCCTGAAGCAGATCCAGGTAGTCGCCGTTAGCCCCCGGGTGGTTGGTCGTTTTAAACCCCTTCAAAGCGGGGTTCATTTTTACATAAAGTTCCGGACTGGCCCCAAAACCGCCGGTGGCAATAACCACCGCCCGGGCGGTAATCTTATAACGGCGGCCCTCTTTGGTTTCCGCCAAGACCCCCTGAACCCGGGAGGGATTACCTCCCTTGGCCACGGTAAAATCAAGGCCCACGGCTTTATTTTCGGTTCGGACATCCACCCCCAGGCTCTGTACCCGGGCGGTCAAAACGGGAACCAGCTCCTTCCCCACCGGCGCTCCCCCGCTGGGCCTGTGGGTCCGGGAAGTACCGTGCCCCGCCAGCCGGCCGACGTCACTGAGGTCCGCTCCAAGGTTCCGGAGCCATTGGATCGACCCGGCGGAACGGTCTACCAGTATCTGAACCAGGGTTTTATTGTTTTGCCCGTGTCCGCTTTGCATGGTGTCATGGAAAAAATCTTCCCTGCGGTCTACAATTCCCGCCGCCCCCTGAGCTTCGGTGCCCACACCGTTTATCCCTCCGGTGGCCCGCAGGGTATTCCCCCCTAGATAACTCATTTTTTCCAGAAGAATGACATGAGCCCCGTTCTCCGCCGCTTCGATGGCGGCGGATATTCCCGCCGCCCCGCCTCCGACCACCACCACATCGGCCGATTCGGGCCGGAACAGAAAAACCAGCACCAAGAAAAGCATGAGGGCGGCCAGGGCGAATCCTCCAAGAAGCTTCTTCATTTTTCTTCCTTCCCGCCCAGAAAATATTTGTTTACCGGCCGGCCCGGTTTACCGTATTCCATGGTCTTCTTCAGAACCCCCTCTTCTTCCATCTGCTCAAGGTAACGCCGCACCGTCACCCGGGACATCCCGATCCGGGTCGAAATTTCATCGGCCGTAAAGAATCCCTTCCATTCAAAGACCGCTTCCAGGATCTTTTCGTAGGTTAGCCGGTTTAGCCCCTTATCAAGTTCCGGGCCTTGGTGCTGTTGGGGAAGCGTCCCCCTCTTGCCGATGAGGGAATCGATGCGTTCCTGCTCGAAGGCCGACGAAGAATGCAAAACCTCCTTCCGTTTCCTCACCCGTTCCAAGGCTTCGGCGAAGCGCTCATAGGTGAAGGGTTTTACCAGATAGTCCGCCGCGCCGAGATTGAGGGCCTGTTCGATGGTCCGGGGATTCCTGTCCGCCGTGATAAGAATCACCGTAAGGGGAAGTCCTTCCTTTCGAATCCAGTGTAGCAGGTCCGTTCCCTTTACATCGGGCAGATAAACATCTAAAAGAACCAGATCAAAGGCCTCGTCTCTCAAAGCCTGCCGGGCTTTCTCCACGCTCTCGGTGACCATCACCTTCTCGGCCAAACCGGTCTTTTCGGCAAACTGCTTATTGATCCGGCCCACCATGGGATCATCTTCCACAATGAGTATTCTCATACGGTCCCCCTTTCCGCCCCGGCTCCGGGCAGGGAAACCCGGACCTCTAACCCTCCCGAACCGGATTGAGCCAGAGTGATCTCTCCCCCCGCATCGTCTACGATCCGTTTTACCGTATAAAGACCAAAACCCCGGTCCCTGCCCTTGGTGCTGAATCCTTCTTGAAAGATCCTGGCTTGCTGTTCCCGGGGGATCCCGGGGCCGTTATCTGAAACGACAAGAAACAAGGAATCATCATCCCCTGAAATGCTCAGATCAATCCGGCCCTCTCCCCGTCCTTCAAGGATATCAATGGCATTCTCAAGAAGATTCCCCAGCAGAGAAGAGAGGGCGTCGGGCCGAAGCTCCGCCGGGAGACTCCGCAGGTCCGATTCATCGGTTAACACCAACTGGATCTTTTTTTCCGCCGCCCGGTTAAACTTTGAGAGCAGGAGCCCCGCCACCGCCGGTATCCGGATCCGGCTGGTGATGAGACCCGTGATATGCTGCCGGGCCCCTAATACATCGGAGATATAGGCCACCGCTTCTTCAGCCTCACCAAGCTGAATCATGCCCGAAATGGCGTGAAGCTTATTCATAAATTCATGGTTCTGGGCCCTGAGAGCCTGGGTCAGCTCCTTCATCCCCGTAAGCTCCTCGGCGCGGCGGCGCACCACGCTTAAATCTTCGAAGCTGGCCATGATTCCCAGCAGGTCTGATCCGTCGGGATCGTTGACCGGAAAAAACCGGCCGTGCAGATAAGAGTTGGGGCCGCTTCGCATCTCCCTTTCCACGGTGCGGTTTTCATTCTGGGCCTTCTCAATTCCTTCGAAAAAAAAGCGGTCCCGGGGCACCTTTCCCCTGTCCGCCGGGGTTAACCTCAGCAGATCCTCGGCGCTGCGGTTGAACATAGTAATCCGTAAATCCTTATCCAGATAGAGAATCCCTTCTTTCAGATTCTCAATGACCAATTCCCTCTGCCCTAAAAGCAGGGTGATCTCCTCCGGTTCCAAGCCCCGGATCGACCTCTTTATCCCCTCCGACAGCCTGGTGGCCGCCAGAATCCCGGCAAAGATAATGAAAAAAATAAAAATTCCCAAAAAAATCAGGTTTCTTGTGATCTCCTGAAAAATCCGCCCGTTAAGCATTCCCACCAGGGCCGCCCCGGAGAGGACCCCTTCGGAATAAACCGGCACCGCCGCCTCCACCGAGGTAGAAATATCTCCCGAAGAGCCCAGTTGAGGTTCCCCGGTAAGCAGCACCTGCTGTATCAACCCGGGGTTTCGAAAGGATGAGTAGGATTGGCCGATTTTACCGGGATCGGGATGAGAGTAGAGTACAAGATTCGTATCCACCACATAGACATAGTGAATCCGGGTTTTCAGCCTGAGCTTCTCGACATAGTTCTGTATACGGATGTACCCGTTGTCTTTGACAATATTGTCCTGGACAATCTCGGTTTGAGCCACCGAAACAGCCAGATCCATGGCCTGGCGCTCCATCTGGTGCCTCAGGGTAGCGACCCACTGGACGATGATAAAGAGCACCACACCGATGGTTATCAAACTGATCAGAAGAGAAAAGGTCCGGGCAATTCTCTGGTAGAGTGTCATCTCCATGATTATAGTGGTTTCTCCAAACCGTAAAAAGAGGGCCCTCCGGGGGGATTTATGATGAAAACCCTCCCGGGGCAGGGGCCTCTGGGAGGGTATCATGCTGGGGTTACCGGGATTGAACCGGCTTTATTTTACAAAGGCCGCCGCGTGGGAACCGGCAATGCGGCCGAAGGTGGTGATGTCGCTCAGGGCGTTACCTCCGAGCCGGTTGGCCCCGTGAACTCCTCCGGTGACTTCTCCGGCGGCAAAGAGCCCGGGAACGGGATTCCCGTTGTTTCCAATAACCCGGGTTTCCGTATCGATCTTGAGGCCTCCCATGGTGTGATGAACCGCGGGACCCACCTCAATCATGTAGTAAGGGCCGGTGGTTAAGGCCCGGGGAAGATCTGAGCGGGCGAAATCCGCATCAACCCCTGCGGTCACAAACCCGTTGTACCTCTCCACCGTTTCTTTCAGGGCGGCGGCAGGGATGCTCATTTTTTCCGCCGCCTCTTCAAGGGCAGCCCCTTGGGTCACTAAACCGGACTTGACGTAACTTTCGATGGCGGAAAGAGATTCTCTTACCCCTTGATCGAAAAGAAGAAAGGCCGTCTGCCCCGGCTGGGCAAGGGTCGCTTCGGAAACCACATCCCTGGTACCCAGTTCGGAGACAAAACGCTCGCCGCTGCGGTTAACCAGGATGGCGCCGTTACCCCGGACCGCTTCGGTGATCATGGTATTCTTCACGGGAACCACCGTGGGGTGGGTCTGAATCTGGTCCATATCCACCAGGGCAACATCCAGGGGTTTCACCAGACCAAGGGCGTCGCCGGTGGCACCGGGCTGGTTGGTGGTTCCAAATCCTTTAAGGGCGGCATCGAAGGAGGCTACCAGGTCGTTGTTGGCTCCGAACCCCCCGGTGGCGAGAATCACGGCCTTGGCGGTGACCGTAAAGGCCCCCTGGGGTGTCTCCACTTTCACACCGCTGATCCGGCCGCCGTCTCGGGTGATTTCCACAACCTTGCTCTCGGTGAGGACGGGGATATTCTGTTTTTCCACCTCCGCCAAAAGAACCTTGACTAAATGCCCTCCCACGGGGGCCCCGCCGGAAGGACGGTGGGCCCGGTTGTTAGAGGCTCCCCCCAGGCGGCCCACATCGGAAAAATCTCCCCCCAGGGAAATCAGATAGTCGATGGTGGCGGCGGATTTTTCCGCCATAATCCGGACCAGGCCGGGGTCATTCAGATTCTTCCCCCCCTTCATGGTATCGTCGAAGAAGGTTTCCACCGAATCTTCGATCCCCTTAGCTTTCTGAGAAACGGTTTCCGCCGCATTCAGACCGCCGGTGGCATAGTTGGTGTTTCCTCCCGCCAGGGGCATTTTCTCCAGGACAATGACCTGAGCCCCCTCATCATGGGCCGCCAAGGCCGCGGAAAGACCGGCACCGCCGGCACCAACCACCACCACATCGCAGGACAGGTCCTGAACCGTACCGGCCGGGGTGTTCACGGCGGCCGCAACGGCTTTTCCTGTCCGG
>CAYYNJ010000183.1:0-1180 GCA_964472775.1 uncultured Spirochaetaceae bacterium | reverse complement strand
CGCCACGGCGTGCATATCCGAAGTCTCTGGCGCCGTGTTCAACTGCGCCCTCAGGCCGGCCAGTTCATTCTCCAGCCCGTCTCGGTGGCCCCCGCCACGGCATCCACATCGGCGGTGTTGCCGCTCAAAGCGTTCTTAATAAGTTTTTCAAACACAGGCTTACTGAAGTCCGACTCGGAATGCTCCACCACTTCAATTTTTACTAATTTTTCGGCGTCCGCCGTAACGGCGACCTTAATGGGGCCCCCATGGCCCACCCCTTCTCCGGTGTAGGTTCCCGGGGAATATACCTCGTTACTGCCGCAGCCGAGTACCACAAGGGCCATCAACAATAACATGGCCCCTTTTAAAACTCTCATCATGGATATCTCCTTTTGGATATTTATTTATCTATAAAATAAGAGCAAAAATGAGGGAGGGCAACCTATAGGAAAGTATTGTTTTTATTGGTCGTTTTGGTCACCGATGGAGGAGAAAGGGCCTTCGCCTTGCCCTCCCCCCCCTGACCCGGTATAATCAACCCCATGATACCCCTGCGCAACCCCTATAACGCCGCCGGTGACGCCCTCTGTTTCGGATGTTCCGACCGTAACGATGCGGGCCTGAAGATGGAGTTTTTCCTGGACGGGACGGAAGTGGTGGCCCTCTGGGAACCCCGGGAGCATTTTATGGGGTTTGACCACGTGCTTCACGGCGGCATCAGGGCCACCCTGATCGATGAAATCGCCGCATGGGCCATCTTCGTCCTTTTGGATACCATGGGATACACCACCCGGCTGGAGGTAAACTACAACGACGTGGTCTACACCAACCGGGGCACCGTCACCCTGCGGGCCCGGATTCGGGAAGCATCCCGCAAAACCGCCCTGGTGGATGTGGATATCTTGAATGAAAAAGGCCAGGTGGCCACCTCGGGAACGGCGGAGTACTTCATCCTTCCTACCCCCATCGCCCGTTCCAAAAAGGGTTTTCCCCCCCGGGAGGCGTTCTTTGAAGAGACTCCCCCGGCGCTGCCGGAAAAGCCCGGAAACTCAGGGCTCCTTTCAAAATAGGGGCTTAAGGGAAGGGGCTTCTTATTGGGTTCTTATAGAGAAAATTAATATTGGAAACCGCACCGGCCGTGATATGATTGTTTGTATATTCAATCTATTTAGGGGTTCGTTTTGGGCCGAAAAAGCAA
>CAYYNJ010000182.1:0-6301 GCA_964472775.1 uncultured Spirochaetaceae bacterium | reverse complement strand
TTCAATCTGAAGCTTTTCCTTGTCTTTCCAGAGCCTGAAAAAGAGATCCTGAACATTCAGGCTCCGTTTCCGGGAACAATCGGCTCCCTTATCGATCTGTTTTACCAAGAGCGGTTCGCTCCGGGCATAGTGGGCGAGTTCGTGGTGTTTATACCGGTACATGGGGTGGTTGAACCTAACCGGAAAACCCAGGGGAATTTTTTCTTCTTCCAGGCAGATCAAGTCTCCCAGGGGGCTGTCTTGGCGGTCGAAAAAACGATAAACCTGTTTTACCCCGGGGTTGGTGATCTTTTCCGGGTTGTTGGAGAGCTTCAGTACCGGTTTGAGTTCATCTCCTATCATACGGGCCGCCAGCTTATAGACCCCCGTGAGGGAGGAATCGCAGCCGCCGGTGACAAGCTGGGTCCCGATCCCCCAGAAATCCACCGGAGCATCGTTGGCCCGAAGCTGCCAGGCAATTTCTTCGTCGATATCGTTGGAGACCACGATGGTGGCATCTTCCAGGCCGGCGGTGTCCAGCTTCTCCCGGACCCTTTGGCTCAGGTACTGAAGGTCTCCCGAATCAAGCCGAACCCCGATCTTCTTCCCCCGGGCTTTTAATTCCTGTCCCACCACGATGGCGGATCGGATCCCGCTTCCCAGGGTGTCGTAGGTATCGATGAGAAAGACCGGATTATCGGGATAGATGGCGGCGTAGGCCCGGAAGGCGTTCACCTCATTGTCGAAAGCCATGATCCAGGAGTGAGCCATGGTTCCCGCCACGGGGATTCCGTACATCTGCCCCGCCAGGGTGTTGGAAGTGGAGGTGCAGCCTCCAATATAGGCGGCCCGGGAGGCCGAAAGGGCTCCATCGATCCCCTGGGCCCGGCGGAGGCCGAACTCCATCACCTTTCCCTGTCCTGTGGCGTTATAAATACGGGCTGCCTTGGTGGCAATCAAGGTTTGGAAATTGACCTGGTTGAGAAGGAGGCTTTCGATGAGCTGAGCCTCGATCATGGTCGTATGAACCCGGATGAGCGGTTCCCCGGGAAATACGATGGTGCCTTCCTCCATGGCGTAGAGGTCTCCGGAGAATTGGTAGCCCTTAAGAAACTCAAGAAACTCGTCCTTGAAAATCTTCTGTTCCTTGAGGTAACTGATATCTTTGTCGTTAAACCGCAGATTCACCAGCCGGTTTATCAGCTCTTCCAGCCCCGCAAACACGGCAAAACCGCTGTTGAAGGGCTGGCGCCGGAAAAACATATCGAATACCACCGGGGTATCCTTGCCGTTAAGGTAATAACCCTGGGCCATGGTCAGTTCATAAAAATCGGTGAGCAGGGGTGTAAAGTACATCTAAACCTCCCGTGAGACCGCCAGATGAATCCCCCGGTCGGTCATGGTTTTTAAGGATTCTTCTAGGTTTCCCGCCGGTATATCCACGCCTCGGACCGCATCGGTGAGGATGGTTACATCGAATCCTTCGGATAGGCCGTCCAGGGCGCTGAAGAAGACACAATAGTCCGTGGCCAAGCCGCCGAAAAAGAGCCGGGTAATGCCCAGGCCCTTGAGGTAGCCCGCCAGACCCGTGGACGAGGTGTGGTCGTTGTCGTAGAAGGCGGAGTAGGAATCGATCAGGGGGTTCATTCCTTTTCTAACGATCATGTTGACCGGGGAAAGATCCAGGGCGGGGTGAAACGCCGCCCCCGGGGTTCCCTGGACACAGTGGTCGGGCCAAAGAACCTGGGGGCCCGAGGCGGTTTCGATGGTCTCGCCGGGGCTTTTCCCATGGGTGGAGGCAAAGGAGATATGTCCCCGGGGATGCCAATCCTGGGTGGCCACGGTGACGGGGAAACGGCCCTTCAGATTGTTCAAAGGGGCAATCACCTCTTCCCCCTCCGGCACCGCCAGGGCTCCTCCGCTGCAGAAATCGTTCTGTACATCCACCATAATCAAGGCATCCATGATCTATGTCCTCCTTCAAGGAAAGAGTATACCGGAAATGGATCGATATGTCAGTGATACCGGCTCTGACAGAAGCCTGATTTTACCTGAACCGGGGCGAGTAAAATTCTTGCCCCCGGCGGAAATATTCGGTAGAATAGAACTGACCAAGCTAAATTCAAGGAGTTCCCATGAACAGCGTGATTTGCGATGCCTGTAAAAAGGTTGTTCCCGGCGCCAAGAGGGAGGAAAACTACTTTACCTTCCAGAATAAATCTCTCTGCCACAACTGCTATGAAGCCTGGGACCGTGAGGTCCGGGAGGAAATGGGGAAGAAGGGAAGGTACAGCCTCAACGACTACAAAGACACCATGAAGAAGGTGATGCTGAAGAAGACCCGGTAACCCCGCGGGTCAATGAAAAAGGCTGTCCCGGGGGCAGGGTGAGACCCATCCGCCGAAGACAGCCTTTTTTTATGCCCCCCTTCGGGGGATCATCTTACGGACGATGCGGTCAGCGGGGTCCTATCTTGCTGAAACCGGTGTAGGGGATCAGAGCCTTAGGGATGAGGATAGAGCCGTCTTCCTGCTGAAAGTTCTCCATCACCGCGATGAGGGCCCGGGAAAGGGCGATGGCGGTGCCGTTAAGCATGTGGACATATCCTTTTCCGTTTTCTCCCTTGTACCGGACTCCGAGCCTCCTGGCCTGGTAGTCGGTGCAGTTTGATGTGGAGGTTACCTCTCCCCATTCTCCCTGGTCTCCCCGGCCGGGCATCCATGCCTCCAAGTCAAACTTACGATATGCCGGCGCCCCCAGGTCTCCCGTGCAGGTATCCACCACCCTGAAGGGGATTTCCAGCCCCTGGAAGATCTCTTCCTCGATGGCCAGGAGCTCCTGGTGCATTTTTTCCGAATCTTCGGGGAGGCAGTAGACGAACATTTCCACCTTGGTGAATTGATGAACCCGGTAGAGGCCCTTGGAAAACTGGCCCGCCGCTCCCGCCTCCCGGCGGAAACAATGGGAAAGCCCGGCCATCCTGATGGGGAGTTCCTGTTCTTTGAGGATTTGTCCCGCGTGGTAGCCCCCCAGGGTGATTTCGGCGGTTCCCACCAGACAGGTCCCCGTGCCCTCCAGGGCGTAGATGTTGCTCTCGTCTCCCCGGGGGTTAAATCCGATTCCCTCCAGAACTTCTTCCCGGGCGATGTCGGGGGTAATGGTGGGGGTAAATCCTTTTTTTTGAAGGATGTCCAGGGCATACCGGGTGAGGGCCAGTTCCAGAAAAACCGCTTCGTTTTTCAGGTAATAAAACTTCGGTCCCGTCACCCGGGTGGCGGTATCAAAATCTATCAGGTCCAGATCCTGGCCCAGCTGTACGTGGTCCTTGGGGGAAAAGCTGAACCGGGGGACTTGGCCGGACTGTCGAATTTCCAGATTATCCTTGTCTTCCTTTCCCACCGGGGCCTCGGGATGGGCCATGTTGGGAATCCGGGCGGCTTCGGCAAAAAGCTCTTTTTCACAGAGCCCCAGTTCTTCTTCCTTCAGGGCTACCTGCTCCTTGATTCTTTTCCCCTCATCGATGAGGTTCTGCCGGGTATCGGAATCAAGCTTGCCCTTCATGGCTGCGGCATTGTCGTTCCGCGCCTTCCGGAGCCCGTCGGTTTCCACGATGAGAAGGCTTCTTTTATCATAGAGGTTCAGGACCTTGTCAACATCCACGTCCATAAAGCGGTTCTTGACGTTAGCCTTCACCGCCTCGCTGTTTTCTTTCACGAATTTTAGGTCTAACATAGTAGCCACAGAATAGCCCAACCGGTGAGTGTAGGTCAACGGGAGGAGCCCGGCGGACCCTGTCATTTTGATGACGGCTTCAACCGGGTAAAACAAGATTCTTGGAATTGCTAAACGGGGAAGGGCCCTTCTTCGAGGAGTCCCGGAAATCCCTGCTGCCGCAGGGCTTCAAAGGCGCAGACCGCCACGGCGTTGGAGAGGTTTAATGAACGGGCTCCCGCTATCATGGGGATACGGATGCAGCGGTCCGGATCCCGCTTGAGCAGGTCCTCCGGGAGCCCCCGGGTTTCCTTGCCAAAGAGCAGGTAAACACCGTCGGGGTACGCCGCCTCGGTATGGTTCCGGCGGGCCTTGGTGGTCAGATAGAGGTAGGGTCCCCGGGGGGTTTTCTCGAAGAACTGGTCTATTCCGGTGTAACGGTGTACTTCCAGGAGGTGCCAGTAGTCAAGCCCCGCCCTCTTAAGGCTTTTGTCGTCCAGGGAGAACCCCAGGGGTTCGATGAGGTGGAGCACCGCCCCGGTGGCGGCGCAGGTTCGGGCGATGTTTCCGGTGTTCTGGGGAATTTCCGGTTCTACCAGGACAATGTGGATGCTCATGACGGGAGCTTAAACGAATCCCGCCGCCCTGGCAAGGGGAGGGTGCCTTGAGCGATTATTCTTGAGCACAGGTGCACATCCTCGAAAATCTTCGTTTCGCTGTAATAATTCCTTTAAATAAAGCCAAAATTGATCTGTAAATTCCCTGTTGGTGAAGGGTCTGTAGTTTTTTGGGAAAACGAAGATGGAGAGGACGGGTGCCTGTGCGATTTTTCTTGAGCACAGGTGCACATCCTCGAAAATCTTCGTTTCGCTGTGATAATTCCTTCACCAACAGGGGAGTTACCGCTATTGCGGTTGTGCATTATCGCCATCCCGGTTAGGATGAGATATGGAACCGGTTACTCACAGGTCTGTAGAAAAAGACATGGTTCACTATGCGGTGAACTGGTCGGCCATGGAAAAGGTGGATAAGTATCAGATTATCAATGCCGTCCCCGCCATGGCGGGGATTTTCGAGCTCTACTTCATGGACGACAGGAAGAAGCTGAACCTTTTTTACTTCGCCCTGGCCTGGTACGGGGGGCTTCGGCATACCCTCCGTCAGATCACCGACCCTGATTTAAACCTGACAGCCCCGGACCGGCGGAAGGTTCTGGAAGACCGGGAGTGTTATTACCGGTACTCCCTGGTTTCCAGCTACGATGACCTGGCGGACATCCTCCATTATCTGGCGGCCCACAAACTTTCCGCCGCCCAGGCCCCGCCGCCGTCGGGGCGCTTCGCCGAGATTTTTCTCGACGAAGATTCCCCCGACAAAATTATCACCATCTAACTTTAGAGACGCAGTCCGATGAACCAGCGCGGGACATAGTTCACCACGAATCCCTCCACCGAAAAATCTTCCACCCTTTCCCCCTCGTAAAGGGGGTATCCGGCACCGCTCATCCAGCGGGGGAACCATCCGTCCAACTGAATGCCGCCCTGAAGGGAGATTTTTCCTATTAACCTGATGCCTCCCAGGAGTCTGATGGAATAATAGCTGTTGTCGTCGTAGTTCCAGTTTTCCGGGTTTTTCGTATCTTCCTGGGTGAATACGACCCTTGGACCAATATCGCCGGCCATGTAGAACTGGCCCAGGGGCAGATGCATTCCCAGGCTGACGCCGGCGGAATAGAGGGCCCAGGGATCGTGAATCGAGGTTCCCGCACTAAGTAAGGTGTAGCTGTTCCTGGTGCCGAATTGAAATCCTGCGTAGGTGAACCCCCGGCTGTCGGACCAGGAGGTGACTCCCGTGGCTCCGTCGGAGGAGATGTTGATCAGGCCGATGGGCAGCCCCTGATTTGACCGGCTGATGTTGATCACACCGATCTGGGGGCCCGTTACATCCCGGGCCACATTGACCACTCCCACCTGAACTCCCGGAAGATCCTGGGCTACGTTGAATACCCCCGCCCCCTGGATCCCCGAAACGGGTCCTTCGGCCCAGTTAAAAACACCCGCCAGCTGCATTCCCGTCACCGAACCTTCGGCGGAGTTGAAAACTCCCGCCAGCTGAAATCCGTTGAGGTCCGATTCGGCGGAGTTAAAAACCCCGGCGCTCTGGAAGCCGTCCACCCGGCCTTCGGCGGAGTTGAAGACACCGGAGATCTGAAGGCCCTGCAGGTCTGCTTCCGCACTGTTAAAGACCCCTGCGATCTGGCCCCCCGGTGAAGAATGGGCGCTGTTGAAGACGCCGGAGATCTGAACTCCCTGGCCCGATCCTTCCAGGGAACTGCCCACCCCTGCTATCTGCAGGCCCTGAAGATCCCCCTGCAGGTCGCCCATGAGGTAGGATACTTGAAGTCCCTTCACCGAATAGTGGCTGGTGATGAGCCCCGCCGCCAGGCGGTTCACCACCCGGTTGCCTCCGTTTATGGTAAAGAGGGCTATATCGTAGTCTACATATTCCAGGGGAATGGTCTCCACGGCGGCGCCGGCTTCGGTGAAATCGGGTTGTTCAAAGAGCAGTTGACATTTGAACCGAAGCAGTTGAGCTGGAAGAATTTCAACAT
>CAYYNJ010000181.1:0-6302 GCA_964472775.1 uncultured Spirochaetaceae bacterium | reverse complement strand
TCTTCCTGGATGCTTTCGGCGGTGGAATCAAAGACGGCGGTTTCGGAGGTGATCCGGTTCGTGGGGGGCGGTGCTGCTTCGGATGTGACCAGCCAGATTTTGGCGGATATTCTTGAAAGGCCCGTGGAATCCCTGGAAAATGCCCAGAACGCCGGAGCCCTGGGGGCGGCCTTGGTGGCGGCGGTGGGGCTGGGCTGGATCGACGGGCTGGATCGGGTGAGGGAGGTCATCCCGGTACGGCGCCGGTTCGAACCGAATCCCGCTTACCGGGAGGTTTACCGGAGAAATTATGGGGTCTTTATCAAACTGTACAAGAACAACAAGGAGGCGTTTCGGCGTCTCAACGGGGGAGAAGACCGGGAGTAACCTGTTGTAATTTTTGAATCGAAATAAAAGGAGGCGGTATAAATGAAAGAGGATGTTAAAGTCTACGGCTACCGGTGGGTGGTCCTGGCGGTTTTTATGCTCATCACCGTGGCGGTGGAGATTCAGTGGCTCACCCATGCCCCGGTGGCCCGGGCGGCGGAGGTTTTCTACGCCGGTCAGTTCGATCCCGCCTCGCTGATAAATATTGATTTTCTGGCCATGTGCTACATGCTCCTCTTTCTGGTTTTCTGTCTTCCCGCCTCCTATGTGATAGATACCTACGGCATCCGCCGGGGGGTGGGGATCGGAGCGGCCTTGGCGGGGGCGGCGGGGCTGGTTAAGGGGCTCTTCGGCGCCCATTTCGGGGTCGTTTTAGGCGCCCAGCTGGTGCTGGCGGCAGCCCAGCCCTTCATCATCAACGGCGTAACGGCCCTGACGGTGCGGTGGTTCCCCTTAAAAGAGCGGGGCCTGGCGGCGGGATTGGCCGCCCTGGCCCAGTATCTGGGCATCATTCTCGTGATGGCTGTGACCCCTTTGATGGTGATTTCTTCCCCCGCCGACCCCCGGTACGGCCAGGGGATGGACCGGATGCTTCTGATTTACGGAATTTTTACCGCCGCCGCGGCGGTGGCGGCCCTGGTTTTTATGCGGGAGAAGCCTCCCACCCCGCCGAGCCGGGAGGAATACCGGCCCGCTCCCTTTACGGCGGGTCTCAAGAGAATCCTCTCCCTGAAGGACATGAGAATCACCCTGCTGTTGTTTTTCATCGGCCTGGGTATTTTCAACGCCGTCAGTTCCATGGTGGATTCCATCGCCGGATATCTGGGCGTGGCCGATTCGGACGGTATGATCGGGGTTCTCATGCTTTTGGGGGGAGTCATCGGCGCCCTGGTTCTTCCGGTTCTGTCGGATAAATTTATGAAGCGGCGGCTCTTTTTGGTACTCTGCATGGGGGGAATGGTGCCGGGGCTCTTCGGCCTGACCTTTGCGGGAAGGCTTTTTACCGACCCCGCCGCCGCCTACGCCCTGGCCTTGGCTTCTTCATTTATTCTGGGATTTTTTGTCATGAGTGCCGGTCCCATCGGCTTCCAGTACGCCGCCGAGGTGAGCGCCCCGGCGCCGGAATCCACCTCCCAGGGGCTGCTGCTCCTGTCGGGTCAGATTACCGGTCTAGTGTTTGTGGCGGGTATGAGCATCAAAGATAACGCCTTTTTGGGCGGTTTCATGGGCTTCTTTTTCGCCGCCTCGGTGGCGGCGCTGCTGCTGGTGCTGCTGCTCAAGGAAAGTCCCATGATGGAGAAAGCCCGGAATCAGAGGCCCTAGCCTTTCAAGCCCGGCCGTTTCTGGTCCCGCCGCGGGCGCGGCTTCCGGCCCGGTTTCCCGAGGCGCTGCCCCGGGCGCCGGGGCGCTTGGCCCGGGCCGAAGAAGGCCCTGTCCCGGCTGAGCCGCCGGATCGGGACCCCCGGCTGGCCAGGGGTGCTGGGAGGGTTTCTTCTTCCTGCGGCGGGGCGGGCCCGTTTTTACTCCCGTAGGCCGGTTCCTTCACGGTCCGTGAAACCAGATCTTTCACCGTCCGGGAGACCGTTTCTTTGACTTTTCGGGATACCGGCTCCTTGGCGGGGCGGGAAGCCCGGGGCTTGGTTTCTTCCGCCGGGGTTTTTCCTCTGCCCTGGGCCGGGTAGGCGGTTTTCTGCCGGGGGGCCGAATCATCCCGGGCGGCGGGAGGCGCAAAGTCGTTTACCTTCTCCACGGAGATCTTCCGGCCCAAAAGTTTTTCAATCCCTTTCAGTTTATCCGCCTCATCGGGGCTGCAGAACGAGACGGCCCGGCCTACCTCTCCGGCCCGGCCGGTCCGGCCGATTCGATGGATGTAATCTTCCGGGGCGTTGGGAATGTCGTAGTTTACCACGTGGCTGAGCTGGACGATGTCCAGCCCCCGGGCGGCGATGTCCGTGGCCACCAGAACCTGAAGTTTACCCTGTTTAAAATCCCCCAGGGCCCGGGTGCGGGCTCCCTGGGTCTTGTCGCCGTGGATAGCCATGGAAGGAATACCCGCCTTGACAAGCTGTTGACTCAGCCTTTGGGCGCCGTGTTTGGTGCGGGTAAAAACCAGAACCTGGTACCAGTTGCCTTCTTTGATCAAATGGGCCAGCAGATGCCGCTTATCGGTTTTCTCTACCTGATGACCGGCACCCTCAACCTCGCAGATATGGCGCTGATCGGCGGCGCTGTTCTCGGGATTTACCTCCACCAGGACCGGTTTGTTCAGCAGCTCCTGGGAGAGCTTCTTGATATCTTTGTTGAAGGTGGCGGAGAAAAGCATGTTCTGCCGCCGGGGGGGTAAAACCTTAAGGATCTTCTGAATGTCCTTGATGAATCCCATGTCCAGCATACGGTCCGCTTCGTCCAGAACCAGAATCTCTACCTTGGAAAGATCCAGGGTCTTCTGATTCAGGTGGTCGATGAGCCGCCCCGGGGTGGCCACCACGATGTCCAGGCCCCGGCGGATTTTATCGATCTGGGGGCCGATCTTGACGCCCCCGAAGATGGCTGCCGCTTCCAAGGGCAGGAAAGCGCCGTAGTCGTAGATGCTTTGGAGGATCTGGGCCGCCAGCTCCCGGGTGGGGCAGAGGATTAAGGCCCGGGGGGTACGGAACCCCTTCCCCTGATAATCTTTAAACAGGTTCTGCAGCAGGGGCAGGGTGAAGGCGGCGGTTTTACCCGTCCCGGTCTGGGCACCGCCCATCACGTCTTTTCCTTCCAGGATGGGAAGGATGGATTGGGCTTGAATGGGGGTGGGCAGGCTGTACCCTTTCTTTTCCAGGGCCTGAAGCAGTTCCGCCCTTAACCCGAGTTTATTGAAAGTCATGTATAATTGAACTCCGATGGATGGGATTTGTCGAACAAGATAGGTGACCTTAACATATTTAGCAATTCTATGATAGGGTCCTGAAAGGGGGGAGGAAGGCCCCCCCCTTCTTTCGTAAAAAAAAACAGGAAAAAGGAAACAAGATGGACGGAAGACAACGCTCCGATGTGAAACCGGGACTGAAGGTGGGAATCGTTCTCAAACAGGATCAGCCCACGGGCAAAATTACCCAGGGAGTGGTTCAGACCCTGCTCACCAAATCTTCTTTTCACCCCCACGGCATTAAAGTCAGGCTCGAATCGGGTCAGGTAGGCCGGGTCAAGGAATTTTATTCCTGAAAAAAACGCCAATGGTCATCAAAATTGGAATTTATGATTCCTGACACTCCGGATTATTCCGGCACTCCTCTATTTTTTCCAGCTGGAAGGGGGTCTCCTGGTAGACCGCATAGTTGAGCCAGTTCACAAAAAGCAGGTTGGCGTGGCTCCTCCACAGCACCATCGGTTCGTTCCGGGGATCGTCTCCCTGGAAGTAGTTCTCCGGCACCGGTGGATGGAGTCCCCGGTCCACATCCCGTTCATACTCGTACCTCAAGGTTCCCGGATCGTATTCGCTGTGACCGGTGACAAAAACCCGCCGCAGATCTTCCGAGGCCATGAGATACGCCCCCGCTTTATCGGATTCGGCTAAAATTCTCAGATCCCGGCGGCGCAGAAGTTCTTCCCGGGCCACCGTGGTATGACGGGAGTGGGGGGCGTAGAACCGGTCGTCAAACCCCCGGGTGAGTTTGCTGTTCTTCTCCAGCACCCGGTGCTCAAAGACCCCGGAAAGTTTCTGTTCCATGGTGATTTTAGGAATGCCGTAATAGTGATAGAGGGCCGCCTGGGCCCCCCAGCAGATGGAAAGAAGGGAATAGACATGGCTGTCCGCCCAGTCCAACACCTCGGTGAGCTCCTTCCAGTAATCCACCTCTTCAAATTCCATCAGTTCCACCGGGGCGCCGGTGATGATAAGGCCGTCGTACCGGCGGTCCATCACCTGACGGACGGGCCGGTAGAACTCAAGAAGATGTTCTTCGGAGGTGTTCTTGGAGGTGTAGCTGTCGGTTTTAAGCAACTCCACTTCTAACTGGATGGGGCTGTTCCCCAAGAGCCTCAGGATCTGGGTTTCTGTTTCCACCTTGGTGGGCATCAGATTGAGGATGGCGATTTTCAGGGGACGGATATCCTGGTGAGAAGCCCTTTCTTCGTTCATGACGAAGATGTTTTCCCTTTGGAGGATACTCGAGGCTGGTAGATTTTCCGGGATTTTAATGGGCATGAAGGCTCCTATAAAAACGCGGCTTTCAGGGCGTTATCAAGATCATCCAGGATATCCTCCACCGATTCAATCCCCAGAGACAGGCGGATCAGATCCGAGGTTATGCCGCCGGCTTCCATGGCCTCTTCACTCAGTTGGGAATGGGTTGTGGAGGCGGGATGGATGGCCAGGGATTTGGCGTCTCCCACGTTGGCTAGATGGCTGAAAAGCTTCAGTTCGTCGATGAACCGGCTTCCCGCTTCACGCCCCCCCCGGATGCCGAAGACCACCATGCCGCCGAAACCGGTGAATTTTTTTCCCGGAGCTCCCAGGATTCTGCGGGCCGTTTCATGGGACGGGTCGTCTTCCAAGCCGGGATAGCGGACCCAGGCCACTTCGGGGCGGTCCTTCAAGAACCGGGCCGCCTTCAGGGCGTTTTCGCTATGCCGCTCCATCCTCAAGGCCAGGGTCTCCAGACCCTGCAGGAAAAGCCAGGCATTATCGGGGGAGATACATCCGCCCAGGTTCCGCAGGGGCACCAGCCGCAGCCTCATGGCGTAGGCCACGGGGTTTAGGGGGCCCAAATCTAAAGCATACCGGATACCGTGGTAACTAGAATCCGGTTCGGTGAGCAGGGGAAACCTTCCGCTGGTCCAGTCGAACCGGCCTCCGTCCACCACCACGCCGCCGATGGCCGTACCGTGGCCCCCTATCCACTTGGTCAGGGAGTGGATGACCACATCGGCACCGTGCTCCAGGGGACGGCAGAGATAGGGGGTGGCAAAGGTGTTGTCCACCATCAGGGGTACTCCGTGGGCATGGGCGGCCTCGGACAAAGCGGCCAGGTCCGCCACATCCAGGGCGGGGTTGCCGATGGTTTCGGTAAACACCAGTTTAGTTTTCCCGGTCAGCGCCGCTTTCAGGGATGAGGGATCCTGAGGGTCGAAGAAGCGGGTGGTGATGCCGAAGGAGGGGAGGATATCGTTGAACATGGTGTAGGTTCCGCCGTAAAGGCTGCCGCTGGCGGCGATCTCGTCACCGGCGGCGCAGAGGTTTATCACGGCGTAATGGATGGCGTTGGTCCCCGAGGCCAGGGCCACCGCTGCGGCACCCCCCTCTAGGGCGGCCATTCTCTGCTCCAGGGCTTCCTGGGTGGGGTTCCCTAGCCGGGTATAAATGTTGCCCAGCTCTTCCAGGCCGAAAAGCCGGGCCGCATGGCCGGTGTCCTTGAAAAGATAGGCGGCGGTGCGGTACACCGGCACGGTCCGGGATCCCGTGGCGGGATCCCCGGCGTAACCGGCGTGAAGCGATAAGGTCTCAAAACCCAGGTTTTTATTCATAATATCCTCCCGTATCCGTTGTTATAGTAGTAAAAATCCCGCTTTATTGAAAGAGAAGGAAAATGGCTTCACCCTTAGCGGGCGAAATATTCCACCACCAACTGCATATCCGCCGGAGACTCTTCTTCGCTTCCCCGGGGTGGGGCGGTGACTTTCAGGGAGAGAATGTCCTCCTGCCGTTCCAGCCAGGGGGGCAGAAGGCGGTTGCTCCGGCCCAGAGTTTCAGTGAGGGAATATCAACCCTGTGTCCGTTGACCAGAAAACAGCCGTGGGCGGCCATCTGGCGGGACTGGGGCCGGGTGGCGGCGAAACCTCCCCGGTAAATGATGTTGTCCAGCCGGCTTTCCAGGGCGGCCACCATGTTGTCTCCTGTTTTTCCTGTCTTTCCCGTCGATCCGCGGTAGATGTTCCTCAGCTGTCTCTCGGTG
>CAYYNJ010000180.1:431-6311 GCA_964472775.1 uncultured Spirochaetaceae bacterium | reverse complement strand
TGGCGGGCAAATCCCGCCTGACACGGCCGGGGCCGGGAAACCGGCTGTTGTCCCTCCTGGGTAAGCTGGAACCGGTGGGGGCCCGCCGGTTCGGGAAAAAGATACGGGTGAACCACCGGTGTACGGGATGCGGGCAATGCGCCCGGGAGTGTCCCGTGGGGAACATCAGCATGAATAACAGCCGTCCTGTCTTGTCCGGTTCCTGTATCCTGTGTCTCAAATGCCTCTACGGTTGTCAATTCCAGGCCCTGGAACCGGGGATGGGGAAGTTCATTGTGATTCCCGAGGGGTATGATTTTAAGAAAATGGTTGCGGCAAAAGGAGAGCCCGCCGACATCGATATTATAAAGGAAACCAGGGGTTTCCTCTGGCTGGGGTTGAGGAGGTATTTGTCATGACTAAAAAACAAGCGAGAGACTACTGCCTGTCTTTGCCAAAGGCTTCGTCCGATTTCCCCTTCGATCAGGTAACCGAGGTTTTTCGGCTGGGGGGCAAAATGTTCGCCCTTATGAGTTCCATAAACGAACCAGGCCGGATCAACCTGAAATGTGATCCTCCCTTGGCCCGGGACCTGCGGGACCGTTATCCTGCGGTGATCCCCGGTTATCACATGAACAAGGAACACTGGAACACGGTGATTCTGGACGGTTCGCTGCCGGATGACATGGTGCGGGGGATGATTGACCACTCCTATGACCTGATTCTGGATTCCCTGCCGAAGCGGCAGCAGCGGGAGCTTCCCTAAATTGAGCCCGCTGGGCCGATCACTTTACGCAAACAAGCCAAAAAACACATAGCCGTACTGGTCACCGTACCGGCCGAACAGGTCGATCTCCTCCTGCAGTTCCCCGATAATCTCCCGGGCATCGGGGTTGCCGGCATGGACAACCCTCATCCGGTCCAGGTTTTTCTGCACGCCGGCATAATATCCCTCCCAGTCCGAGGAGGGCAGGTGAAAGTGCCGGTGGGAACGGTAACCGGCGTTTTCTGCGGCTTTGAGCTTTTCCCCGACCGTTCCGATCCCCGGGTACTCCTTCTGCCAGAAGGCGGCAATCTCCGGGGTCGGAGAGGAGGTGAGCCAGCAGACCTCGCTGCAGACCAGGGCGCCGCCGGGTTTAAGCAGCCCCTTCCACTCCCGGATGCCTCTCTCGAAGCCGATGACGTAGATGGCTCCTTCGGACCATATCAGGTCGAAGGAGGCTTCGGGAAAGGGCAATTCCTCCAGGGAAGCGCAGACCGTGGTGAGCCGGCGGGCTACCCCCCTTTTTTCGGCTTCCCTTTTGAGGTTTTCGAGAAAGGGGGCGTAATTGTCCAGGGCGGTTATCCGGGCATCGGGGAAGGCTTCCGCCAGAACCAGGGTCTGGATACCGTTGCCGCAGCCGGCATCGAGAATCGTCAGGGCTTCGTTTTTACGGCCGAACAGGCCGGCGGCTTTCCGTGTGGAGGCGTCGCTTCCCGGGCCCAGGCGGCCCATGCCTTCAAAGGCTTCGAAAAAGATGTCTTCCATAAAAAATCCGGGCCGTTGCCGGCCTGGTCTCCCGTATCAAATATACCGGATCCAAGGGTGTCTTCAAAACCTTTATAACTTATTGACCGCTGGTGTTAATAGATGTATTTTCAATAAGGAGGCTGGCAGTGAAAAATGTTAAAGAGGTTGCTCTCAATATTATCAAAAATATGCCGGATAATTGTTCGTTCGAAGACATCCAATATGAATTGTATGCAAAGGAAAAAATCGAGTCCGGTCTTTTAGATTTAAAAAACGGAGCGACCCTAAGTGAAGCAGAAATGGATATCGAAATTAATTCATGGCAAGCCTGATCTGGACCAGATCCTCCAAACAAGACTTAAAAGATATTTATTCATATATTTCGTGTGATTCAAAATATTATGCCGCTGCGTTTGTAAATAAAATTAATCAAGCCGCAAAAAAGCTTAAAAAATTTCCTGCACTTGGAAGAATCGTACCGGAATATCGGAATGAAAATATTCGGGAAATTTTGTTTCAAAACTATAGAGTTATTTACCGTCACGAAAAAGACTTTGTTACCATTCTTACCATTTTTCATGCGAATAGAGATCTAACCAATTATAAACTTGAAGACTGGGAAATTATTTAAAGTGAAGCGATAGGCAATTTAAGATTTATTAAAACTATTTTGAATTTAACAGGGGGAAGGATCCTCCTTCCCCCATGTCTTCCATTAAAACCCTTCGTATCCGTTTACCACCTCCCGGTAGTAGTAGAATGAATCCTTGGGGGTTCTCACCTGGGTCTCGTAATCGACGTGGACGATGCCGAACCGTTTGGAATAGCCGTGGGACCACTCAAAGTTATCCATAAAGCTCCAGAGGTAGTAGCCCTTCAGGGGGATTCCTTCTTCGATGGCATCGAGGCAGACGGCGAAGTGCCGGCGCAGATATTCGATCCGGTCCCGGTCGTGCACCCGCCCTTTGGCAAGCTGGTCGGGGTAGGCGGCGCCGTTTTCGGTGATGTAGATGGGGCCCGGGGTGTACTCCCGATGGAGCCACCGGAGCTGGCGAAGCAGCCCCAGGGGGGTGACGGGCCATCCCATGGCGGTTTTTTCATAGCCGTCGAGGGCGTAGGAGTAGCCCTCCGGGGCGGCGGGGTCGGCCTTTACCGCCGCTTCGTTGTAGTAGTTCACCCCGATAAAGTCGGTTTTGGCGCCGATCAGCGCCATGTCCCCCGGCTGTACAGGGAAGGCCGCCTCGGGGTAGGTTTCGGCCAGGGAGGCGGGGTAGGTCCCCCGGTAGAGAGGGTCGGTGAAAAGGCGGGTGTTAAAATCGATGAACAGATCCGCCGCCCGGCGGTCCTCCGGTGTGCCCGTGGCGGGCCGGGGGGTGATCATGTTTAAGGTGATGCCGATTTCTCCGGGATAACCTCCCCGGCGGAAGGCTTCCACCGCCAGGCCGTGGGCCAGGTTCACATGATGAACCGTGTTGAACAGGTCCTGTACACCTAATTTAAGCCCCGGGGCATGCTGGCCCATGTAATAGCTCAAGTGGGCGATGCAGAAGGGTTCGTTGATGGTGATCCAGCGGGAAACCAGGTCGCCAAAGGCGTCGAAGCACACCTTGGCGTATTCGCCGTAGGCCAGGGCCATCCGGCGTTCCCGCCAGCCGCCGAAATCCTCCAGTACCTGGGGGTGGTCCCAGTGGTAGAGGGTCACCGCCGGCTCGATTCCGGCGGAACGGATTTCTGTCAGGAGGGCCCGGTAGAATTCGATGCCCTGGGGATTTATCTCACCGGTTCCGCCGGGGATGATCCGGGGCCACGCCAGAGAAAGCCGATAGGTACCAATTCCCAGCTGCTTCATCAGGGCAATGTCTTCTTTATACCGGTGGTAGTGGTCGCAGGCCACGCTGCCGTTATGTCCCTGAAAAACCGCCCCTTCCTGGGCGGCAAAGGCGTCCCATACACTGGGGCTGCGGCCGCCGGCTTCGCCGGCCCCTTCTATCTGGTAGCTGGCGGTGGCTACCCCGAACTCGAAATCTTGAGGAAAAAATTTCATGTTTTGTCAGTCTCCCTGATAAGTCAGATAATCAAAGTCAGCGGCAATTTCACGGCCCGACACATCGAAACATCCCACGCCGACGTAGGTGCCGGTAAAACCCATGGGAACTACATAATCATCTGAAAATTGGGAAGCGTCAAGGACGGGGCCCAGGGGGATCCATTCGGTGCCCTCCTGACGGTACCTGAACTGCAGCTTTCTCTGGTCCGTATCCACTCCCAGCCAGACCGGACCCTCCTGGAGGACCACCTCTTCATCTTTCAGGGGCATGTCCAGATAGTTATGGTTGTAATGAAGGATTCCCAGGGTCCGTTTTCCGTCGGTGTCGCTCACCCGCAGGAGGGCTTGGGTGGTTTCATCGTAGCGGACCGAAAGTCCGGCAAACTGCTGGAAGCTCTCGGGGGTAAAGTCGAGGCAGGTCTCGGCGGACCAGCGGAAATGACGGACCCGGCGGGTCAGCAGGGTCTGGTGGAAGGGGCTGGTGAGGGACTCTCTCCCCCGAAGCCGCAGCCAGCCGGGGCGGCTCTTCAAGTCAAACCGGTGGTCCGCGGGAAACCGGAGGGTGTTAAGAGCCAGGTCCCAGGCGGGGCCGTCGAAATCCTCCCGCCATTTTTCCGTTCTTCCCGTTCCGCTTTCCGGGGGAATCCCGGGGCGGCGGCGGAACGAAGCGGTTTCGGGGGCTCCCGGTTCGGTCATGTAGGGCCAGTCGTCGTCGGCCCAGACGATTTTCTGTAGCGCCGTTTCCCGGCCCAGGGGGCAGCGGAGGGTTCCTTCCAAGGGCCGCCCGCAGAGGTGGGCCAGCACCCATTCGTCGCCGTCCCAGGGCGCCATGCTGGCGTGGCCCGCCTTTTGGAGCCCCCGGTGACATCCGGACATGACCCCTTCAACGTCTCCGGCTTCCATGGCGGTCCGTACTTTGTCCAGGTCCTTGACGGAGGTGAGGAGGTGGGTTTGGGGATGGAGCTCGTAGGGTCCCCGGATGTCCCGGCTTCGGGCCAGGGTAGCGGCGTGGGTGTAGGCGGTGCCACCTTCGGCGGTGAGCAGGTAGTACCAGCCGCTGCGCTTATAACGATGGGGGGCCTCCGTGAGTTTGAGGCTGCTGCCGGGAAATATGTTGGTGATGGGGCCGGTCAGTTTCTTTTCCCGGGGAGAGTATTCCTGCAGGACTATTCCTCCGAAATTGTTCCGGCCGGGCCGGTGATCCCAGAGCATGTTCACCAGGTACTTCCGCCCGTCTTCGTTGTGGAAGAGGGAGGGATCGAAACCTGAGGAGTTTAGGTACACCGGTTCCGACCAGGGGCCGGTGATGGCTTCGGCGGTGACCAGATAGTTATGGGTATCCTTGAATCCCGCATTTCCCGTGTTGGTGGCGCCGGTCCAGCTTTTTACATCGGTGTAGATGAGATGAAACAGACCATCCGCATGGGTCAGGCAGGGGGCCCAGATCCCTCCGGAGGGAGGGTTTCCCCGCATATCCAGTTGAGACGACCGGGTCAAGGCGTACCCTGTCAGGGTCCATTCGGTCAGGTTCCGGCTGTGATGGATGGCCACTCCGGGATAGTACTCGAAGGTGCTGGTGGCCATGTAGAAATCGTCTCCCACCCGGCAGAGAGACGGGTCGGGGTGAAACCCCGTTAAAACGGGATTTTTAACCATGATAGTTTCAGAGTTTTCCATGCTGTTTATCCTTTTACCGCCCCGATGGTGAGGCCTTTGATGATGGATCGCGAAAAGATGACCACCACGATGATGATGGGTGTTACCGAAATGGCCACCCCCAGGTAGATGGCGCCGAAGTTACTCTCATAGAGCCCCCGAATATTGCTGATCACCACGGGCATGGGGAATTTGTTGGCGGAGTTCAAAAGCACCATGGGGGTGATCAGGTCGTTCCACTTGTTGATGAAGGTGAAAATCGACATGGTGGCGATGGAAGGCATGGCCAGGGGCAGAATGAGCCGTAGAAAGATATACGATTCCCGGGCTCCGTCGATGATGGCCGCCTCTATGAGGGAGTCGGAGATGGATGCTTCTATGTAGGATCTGACAAAGAACACCATGGCCGCATTGGCGGCGGAGGGGAGGATCAGGGGCAGGAAGCTGTCGATGAGCCTCAGATGGGTCATCAGGTTGTAATATCCGATGAGTCCCAACTGCTGGGGGATCATCATGGTACTGAGGATGAACCAGAATAAAACCTCTTTGCCCTTAAAATGAAATTTGGCAAAGCCGTAGTCTATCGGACGCGGGTGATGCGTTGTCGGAAACAACTGTTACTCTCCCACCATCTTATTCAGTACAAAATCAATTACTGCTTGAGCCCGGTCTTTGACTTCGTGCCCGT
>CAYYNJ010000180.1:0-421 GCA_964472775.1 uncultured Spirochaetaceae bacterium | reverse complement strand
TGAAAAAGGCGGAAAGCAGCACCGAGGGGACCGAGATGATGGCGCTGGAGAGGAAGCCCCTCCATATATTAACCTTCCCTTGGATGATTCTGTAGTTGTCTGCCAAAGAATCGCCGGGGGTAAGCCAGATATTCTGAGAAATTTCCACGTTGCTGTGGGTAGCGTTGATTATCATCATGTAGAAGGGGGTGATGGAGATAATCGCCAGGATGATGAGAAACAGGTATAGGACGATGTTCTCCAGTTTGCTGCGGCGTTGAATCATCGGTGTCCTCCTTTTTCTTTGGTTTTTCCCGACATCATCCGGAAGGAGAGGGCGGAAAAGAAGAGGATCATGAAAAAGAGGGTATAGGCCACGCTCAGATTCTTCAGTTTTCCGGCCTGCAAGTGTCCCTGCGTCAAGTGCTTCTTCTCTGTTATG
>CAYYNJ010000179.1:2756-6334 GCA_964472775.1 uncultured Spirochaetaceae bacterium | reverse complement strand
ACAAGAAGGGGAGAAACCAAGCCTAGGCCCTAGGATCTAAACACGGACCTGAAACGGGACCAGAAGCCCCCCTTTGTAGGAAGAACGCCGGTAAAATCCGGTTCATACGAATTTCCTAGCCCTTTTTTTCCTGTTTCATACTAATGTCGGATGTGATGGGACCCCCCTTTTCCCTATCCTGGGTTTCATAAGGAGAACTTCAATGAACAAACCATTACTAACATTTTTTGTCACCGCCACGGTGATAGCCCTGGCAGCCGTCATTAACTTTATTCCCATGGTGTCTCTCAAAGTGCCGGGAATGGAAGAATACTCATTTCACGGCATCACCGTCTTCGCCGTGGAAAAGGATAAGCCCGAGGCAGAGAGGGTGGCGGCCAGAATTTTCCGGAGAAGCGCCGGCATCGCCGCCGCCCTGGGGGCGAAAGAGGCCGAAGTAAAAGTGATCCTCTACCCCGGTCAGAAAGCGCTGCACCGCAAGACCATCGGCCTGGCAGGCGTGTTCCTTCCCGACTGGTTCATCGGCGACAATACCCGGGAGTACGTCCTCATCACCTCTCCCGCCGCCCCGGGACCCGCCCACAGCAGAGAGAGTGTGGAACAGGCGGCGGTGCATGAGTACGTCCACGTCCTGACAGACCGGCGCAACAAAAAACTGGGATACTGGTTCAAGGAAGGGATCGCCCTCTACCTGGCGGAGCAGAAACCGTCCCGGGACAGCCTCAGGGCGGTGAGTCACATTACCTGGGAAGAATACTCCCGCCCCAATGCCCTGCAGTTTGCCCGGGTGGGAGGAT
Organism: uncultured Spirochaetaceae bacterium; assembly: GCA_964472775.1. Taxonomy (GTDB): domain Bacteria; phylum Spirochaetota; class Spirochaetia; order UBA9216; family UBA9216; genus CAYYNJ01. Next base: position 5,537 of record CAYYNJ010000179.1, on the reverse strand, counting down.
ACAGCCTGGCGTACACGCTTATCGAATACATCATAGAAGAGCACGGATGGGAGGCGGTGATTCAGTTGGTGGAACCCGGAGCCGCCAGCACATCTATCCTGGGATACGGTGAACGGGAGCTGTTTGAACGGTGGAAGGCGTGGCTTGCCATCAAGATAGGGTGAAATGGAAAAAATGAAAGCAACGGTGGCAGCTTTCCTTCTGGGGACGGTCCTGGCGAGCAGGTACTCACCCTGGTGGGGCATCAGGCATCGGGGAAACTTTTCATGAAACTGACGATGCCGCCGGATACGGAAAACGTAACAATTCGCCCCGTCAAATAGCTTCCAAGGAGATTACCTATGCTAAAGAAATTCCTACCCCACATCATCCTGACTCTGCTATCCGGCTTGACCCTGCTATCCGGCTGCGTCAACTTCGGTGCTAACCGGCCCGACCCGGCCGCAGTAAGCCAGGCACCGGAGAAGCTCTACAGTCCCGAAGAACTGGCCGAAGATTTTTCCCGGCTGCGGAAAATACTGGAAACCAAAACCGTGGGCCTCTATACCGACCGGGAAGAGCTGTCCCGTCGGCTCGACACGGCCGAAGAGGAACTGACAAGGCCGATGACGGAACTTGAGTTCTACCGGCTTCTGACTCCTTCGGTGGCGGCTTTACGGTGCGGTCACAGTTTTTTATCCGTTTCGGAGACCATGGAAGCCCATATGCACCGTCACAGCCTCTTCTTCCCCCTGCCGGTGAGGTTCTCAGGATCACGGATTTTTGTCATCGACGATCCCCGGCGCACCGGTGTGGTGCCGGGATCAGAAATTATATCGATAAACGGTAAGCCCAGCGGGGAGATAATCAGGACGATCACGGGGATGCTGTCTACCGACGGCGATGATACGGGGCGGCCCCGCTACGATGCGGAAAGGTGGTTCGCCGCCCTTTACTACAGTTTCATCGATACCGCCGAATTATTTGAAATGGAAATTGTCGCACCCGGCGCTACCGATTCGACTCGAACCTCCCTTGCCGGTGTCAGGGATTCTTCCCTGGCCCAAACCGCCCAGGGGGTGGTCTACCATACCCTTAACGCTCCCTACTCCCGCAGTTTTTACTCCGATTATGCCCTTCTCTCCATTCCTTGCTTCGGTTACTCCGATTTTGGCGCCTATAAAAGGTTCCTGAATGATTTTTTTGCCACCCTGACACTTCGGGGTACCGAAACCCTGGTCATTGACCGGAGGGTTAACTACGGTGGATCTCCGAAGCCTACGGTGGAGCTGTTTCAGTACCTGATAGACACTCCCCTGCCGTTTTTTGGCCGGGACAACATCTTTTACCTGGCTCCCTGGAAACGCCCCATCAAACCGGCGGAACATAACTTTCAGGGAGAGCTTTACGTACTTATGGATGAGGCGGGTTTCTCCATGAACAGTTTTCTTCTGAGCCTGCTGAAGTACCACCGCATCGGGACCCTGGCCGGGGCTCCCAGCGCAGGCGGCTGGATGTGCAGCGACGCCGCCCGGGGTGCGGTTCTGCCCCACACCGGACTTCGTCTTAAGTATTCCACCCGGGTCTTCTCCACCGCCGTGGAAGGGATGAAACCGGGCCGGGGGATCGAACCGGATCTGCCGGTATTCTGGACCCTAGAGGATTACCTGGAAGGCGGTGATCCGGTTCTTGAGGCAGCCCTAAGAGAGGCACTGAAATAGTATTTCCGAAAAATGCCGGAACCACCCGGAGTTCTTGCGGAGATGCCCCCAATCGGTTTACCATAACCCCAGGGAGATAATGATATGCTGAAAGAATTGGAGCTGGGACCGAAACAGAAGGCCACCGTGGCGGCGGCCATGACCCTGGGGGCGGCCATGCTGATTATTGCCGCCTTCAGCCTGGCCCTTTGGGGCCTGACAAGATTTGTCCAAGCCTTTCAGGAAGTACTTCTCCCCCCCCTGGTGGCGGGAATCCTGGTGATCTTGCTGCGGCCCTACTACGCCTGGCTTCTCAAAGTCTGCCGCCGCCGGAGGGCGGTGGCGCTGGTTCTTTTCATCCTCTCGGGGATTGTGCCCCTGGGTTTAATCCTGGGAGCCATCGGAGTGTTTACGGTCAATCAGCTAATCAGGTTATTCCACGACATTCCTCCCCTGGTAGACAGCTTGATTGAGAAGGGCCGCAATCTCTGGCCCGATATCTCGGACACCCTGGAACGGTTCGGTCTGATGACGGGGTTTGAACGGTTCCTAGAGAATCCCGGTGAAACCGTGGGAAAGGCGATTCAGGCATCGGGGCAACGGATAACCGAATATCTGACCCGGATGTTCCAATCCTTGGCGGGTCTTTTTGCCTGGGCGGTTTTGCCGGTCTATTTCATTTTTTTCCTCCTGGCCAAGCCCTTCGATACGCAGCAGTATGAGGAATTCCTGCCCTTCCTGAAAAAGAAAACCAGGGACGATGTGATCTACCTTTTCGGCCAGTTTGTCGACATCCTGGTAACCTTCTTCCGGGGCCAGATCATCATCGCCCTCATGCAGGGTGCCCTTTTTGCCCTGGGGTTTACCCTGATCGGCCTTCCCTACGGAGCGGTCCTGGGATTGCTGCTGGGACTTCTTAACATCATCCCCTATCTGGGAAGTATCGCAGGCTTAGCCGTTACCCTGCCCCTGGCATTTTTCAGCACCGGCGGCGGTATCGGAGCTGCACCGCTCTTTCCTTGAGGCCGGCGCGCGGGTGGTCGAGACCAACACTTTCGGCGCCACGCGGATCGTGCTCGCGGAATACGGTCTGGCCGACCGC
>CAYYNJ010000179.1:0-2746 GCA_964472775.1 uncultured Spirochaetaceae bacterium | reverse complement strand
GAGATACCTCAAGTCCTCCTGATTTTGGCCCTGGTCACATTCACGGTGGTGCAGGCCGTGGAAGGCTACCTGCTGACCCCCAAGATAATGGGAGACCGCACGGGCCTCCACCCCGGGCTGATCATCTTTGCAGTCTTCTTCTGGGGCACCGCCCTGGGGGGTATTCTGGGGATGATGCTGGCCATTCCTCTCACCGCTTTTGCGGTGGTATTCTGGCGGCTCTTAAAGAAAAAATACATCGTGGAAGTCCTTTAGGAACCCGGTGGCCTAAAAAGAATCGCAGACTTCGGGGCACCTTCTAGAGAGGACACCCCGAAGATAATTGGGCCCGGTGCTGATGGTCTTTTTGAGAATATTCTACTATTCCCTCTCTATTATCTTGAACCTCACCCTTCAGGAGGCGTATCTTACACCCAGAGGTAAGATGATTATGTTCAAGCATCTGTTCGGCCCGGTTCCCTCCCGCAGACTCGGCATGTCCCTGGGGGTAGATCTGGTTCCCAAAAAAGTGTGTACCCTGGATTGTGTTTACTGTGAGGTGGGAAAAACGACAAAACTCACTAGAGAACGCCGGGAATATATTCCTTATAACAAAATAATCGAGGAACTGGACTGGTTTTTCCATAGCTCCAACCCTGACCCCGATTACATAACCTTCTCCGGTTCCGGTGAGCCAACGCTGAACAGCCGCCTGGGAGACATTCTGAGCTACATCAAAGATAAAAAGCCCCACATCCCTATCGCCGTCCTGACTAACGGAACCTTGCTGTACCACCGGGAAGTTAGGGATTCTCTCAGGGAAGCCGATGTGGTGCTGCCTTCCCTGGATGCGGGGTCCGCTGAGGTTTTTCAAAGAATCAACCGCCCCGAAGAAAATCTTAACATTGAGGAAATCATCCAGGGGCTGACTTTATTTCAGCAGGAGTTCAAGGGAGAAATCTGGCTTGAACTGTTTATTCTTCCCGGATACAACAACCACCATGAAGAACTGAACCACCTGAAAACAGCCTTGGCCCGAATCCAGCCTCAAAGGGTGCAGCTCAACACCCTGGACCGCCCGGGCACCGTGGAAGGCCTGACCCCGGCCAGCCACGAGGAGCTGCAACGGATCGCCGATTTCCTGGGGGGAAGCAATATCGAAATCATCGCCGAGCCTCCCGAGCGGCAGAACATTCAATCCTACCGTGATGACCGGGAGAACGCCATCATGGGGACCCTGATGCGCCGCCCCTGTACCCTGGATGACCTCTCCCGAATTCTGGGAATCCACATCAATGAGATAAATAAATACCTGGCGGTGCTGGAGGAGGATGATAAAATCGAGGCGGTACGCCAAGAGAGGGGCTTCTTCTATCAGGCGAAAAACACGTAGGGATGCAGGACGGGAGGGGGGAAGCAGCGCAAGGTCTCCGTGGACAGGTAAAAACCAAAACATAATTTAAAGTGAAATAGGCCTTCTCCTATAAATTCAGTAATAACAACGGCTCTTTTTTTACATACTGTAGGAAAATAAGGATATAAATGAATTTTTAACAATCAGGGTCTCCTTCATAAAAGAATTGCAATTCGTGGGTTTCCGATTTATTCTGATACAATCTTAAATGTTTAGGAGGAATCATGACTACTCTGATTCTCGTAATTGCCTTGGCGATCTACCTGGGTTTTTACTTTACCTATGGTAAAGGCCTGCAGTCAAAGCTGCTCAGATCCCACGAGGCTCCCGAAGCTCCATCCAAAAGACTCTCAGATGGAGTAGACTACGTTCCCACCAGTAAATTTGTGCTCTTCGGACACCACTTTGCCTCCATCGCCGGTGCCGGCCCCATTGTCGGTCCTGCCCTGGCCGTGGCATGGGGATGGCTGCCCGGTCTGCTCTGGATCTGGTTCGGAAACATTTTTATCGGCGCCATTCACGACTATCTCGCGCTGACAGCCTCTGTACGCTACGACGGTCGGTCGGTCCAGTTTGTTGCCCAGGACCTGATCGGCAAAAAAGCGGGTAAATCCTTCGGATGGTTTATCCTCTTTCTTTGTATCCTCGTTGTGGCCGCCTTTGGTGACATTGTGGCAGGGCAGTTTGCGGGAAATGGTGCGGTGGCATCGACCTTCTTCCTTTTCTGTCTCGCCGCCATCATCCTCGGCATTCTGATGTACCGGACAAAGCTGCCCTTCATCGTCAGCAGCCTTATCGGTCTTGTCCTGCTGGTTCTAGCCTTTGCGTTGGGCCGAAACGTGGGAATCCCCGCCAGCAAAGATGTTTGGTTCCTGGTGATTTTTATCTACATCATCATCGCCAGCGCCCTGCCGGTGAACATTCTCCTGCAGCCCCGGGACTATCTTAACAGCTTTCTCCTTTACTTCGGCCTGTTAGCCGGTGGTGTGGCCGCCTTGTTAGCCGTCAAGGGATTCGATTCAATCCCTGTTTTCACCAGCTTAAACGCCGTGGTTATCGGCGGTAAGCCCTCTCCCTTCTGGCCCACCGTACCGTTGGTTATCGCCTGCGGGGCTCTCTCGGGATTTCACGCCCTGGTAGCTTCGGGAACCAGCAGCAAGCAGCTCAGAGATGAAAAGGACAGCCTCTTTGTGGGCTACGGCGCCATGCTCACCGAAGGCTTCCTCTCCACCATCGTGGTTATCTCCATCGCCGCTTTCGGCATCCAGGCCTTGGGAGAAGGTAAAGTCCTGGCCACCGGTGCCCTGCCCCGGTTTACCACCAGCTACGGGGTCATGGTTTCTACGGCCCTGC
>CAYYNJ010000178.1:0-6342 GCA_964472775.1 uncultured Spirochaetaceae bacterium | reverse complement strand
TTCAAACCGCTCATTTTCCAGATGACTGATATACGCTTCGGCGCCTCCGGCCTGATACCCTGTCCGCATATAGGGTTCCAAATTAGGGCCTAAGAGCCAAACCGTGGGGTATCCCTCAACCCCTAACAGGGCTTGCAGAGAAGCATTATGCCGCATCTGTTCTTCCGGCAGGGGTAACTTGGAGGGGAAATCAAGAAAGAGAAGAACCAGGTTCTCTTCTGCGTATGCCTTAAACTGGGCGGTTTCGAAAACCTCATCCCGCAGTTTAAAACACCAGGGGCACCAGTCCGATCCCGTGAAGTTAAGAAGAATAGCCTTATCTTCCGCCTGAGCTATCCGGTAGGCCTCGGTAAAACTCTCAACCCATCCTGCGGGAGGATAGCTCTTATCCTCATTGGCTGGAGCCGATGGTTTTTCCTGGGCCACCGGCTTTGGCGCCGGCGCTTTTTCCGGGCTCAGAGGCTCGGCTTTTTCCCCGTTTCCCGCGGCAAAAACAACGGGTAAAACAGAAAAAAGCATTACCATAGTGATCACTAAAGGTAAATAACCTTTTTTCATCATTCTGCTCCTTTACGGGGGACTATTCGACGGATAGAACATCCTTCATGGCCTGGAGGAACCCTTCTTTGGGCATGGCTCCCTGGGCCATTTGGGGCTTCCCGTCGGTAGGAATGAAGAGGATGGAAGGAATGCTCTGAATTCCAAAGGCTCCCGCCAGTTCCTGCTCCGCTTCCGTGTCAATCTTGTAGATGTTTAGTTTGCCTTCGTACTCCTGAGAAATTTCCTCCAGGATAGGAGCAACCATTTTACAGGGTCCGCACCAGTCGGCGTAGAAGTCGATGATACACGGAACATCTCCCTTGAAATTCCATTCTTTCTCGTTCTCAAAGTCAAAAACCTTATCCAGAAAATCTTGCTTCGTCAGATTAAGTGCCATAAATATCCTCTAAATATGAAAATTTATATATAACCTAACAAAAAAAGCTGCGCCTGGCAACCATAGGGGGCAATAAAGTTGCTAAAAACAACAAAATTTCTTCCTCCGTCCCCATAAAATGTCCCGATAAAGGCTCCTGGGAGGCATGAAGTCCTTCAGCGACAAAGAGACAAATGGGGACGGAGGAAAAATGATGAGAATCTGAGGGACGGAGGTTGCGGGTTTACCCGGAAAACCCGAGGCGGGCCAAGGCTTTCCGGGCTTGCGTTTCCTCATCCCATTCCCGTGGGCCATCGGCGTAGATGATGGAGCCTTCGTGGCCCTTTCCGAGAAGCACCACCGTATCTTCCTGTCCCGCCAGGGAACAGGCGTGGAGAATTGCCTCAAAACGGTCGTGGATGACAAAGAGAGTTTCTCCTTCTACCTTTCCGATGCATCCTGCGGCGATCTGACCGGTGATGGCCTCTGCTGCCTCCTGGCGGGGATCTTCATCGGCCAGAACGATAATGTCGCTGTACCGGGAGGCTATTTGGCCCTGGATGGGCCTTTTCTCCACATCTCTCTCCCCGGCGGAGCCGAACACCGCTATCAAGCGGCCGGGCGTTTGTTCCCGGAGAATAGGGAAGAGCTTTTCGAAGGATCCGGGGTAGTCCACCAGAAGGGTAAAGGGCTGGCCCATTTCAACGGGAACCATGCGGCCCTTGGTGGCCTGTAATTGAGAAACGTAGGGGAGGAACCGGGTGACCGGTTCTCCGGTAAGCCGGGATACCCCCAGCAGGGCGGCCATGAGGTTTTCCGCATTGAACCTTCCCGGTTGATTTAGTGTAACCGTTCTGCCTTCCCCCAGGCCGCCCAACACTATCTCCTGAGAGAACCCCTTGGGAACAATTGAGTCGGCCCATAGATCAGCCCCTGCGGGTTTAAGGCTGTAGGAAACCACGGGGCACCGGGCGGCTTTTCGGAATATGGGCCCCTGGGGATCATCGGCGTTGACCACCCCGCCCCCTTGGGGGGCGGTTAAACGGAAAAGATTGGCCTTGTCATCCACATAGCGCTCTAGGGTTTTGTGAAACTCCAGGTGCTCATGGGATATGTTGGTCATTACCGCAGCGTCGAAGGCTACATCACCCAGGCGGTTGTTCCGGGGAGAAAGGCCGTGGCTTGTGGCTTCCACCACCGCATGGGTGCAGCCGTTGTCTGCCATCTGCCGTAGGAGGCGGTGGATTTCCACCGCCTCCGGGGTGGATTGGCGCAGATAGTTTTTCTGGGTCTCTTCACCCAGGTTGAAGTTGACCGTGGATAGAAATCCCGCCTTAAAGCCCGAAAGGATAAGAAGCTGGTGGATGAAGAATACGGTGGTGCTTTTCCCGTCGGTGCCGGTAACCCCGATCACCTTGAGATTCCGGGAAGGGTGGTCGTGAAAGGCTGATGCTACGGGTGACATGGCGGTGCGGCTGTCGGCCACCCGGATGTAAGCAACTCCGGGCTGGGGGGCCTTGATCCGGTCGGAATGGATTACCGCCGCGGCACCCGCTGCCACCGCCCGGGGGATATAAGAATGCCCGTCGGAGTGGAGTCCGGGAAGGGCGAAGAAGAGGGTCCCCGGGCGAACCTCCCGGCTGTCGTAGGCTAATTCTGTTATCTCCGGATTTTCAGCACCGGAATGTTCCAAAACATCGAGGGATACTATCAGCTCAGAGAGGTTTTTCTTCATGAGCGGATGGTATCAGGCGCCGGGAAAATGGACAAGCTAGGGGCTTTTATAATCGGGAATTTTTGAAAAGCTTCCCCGGGGAAATGCGGAGGACTTCCTGCCCGGCCAGGATCAATGGGGTTTAAATCCTTCCCCCAATACCTCACTAACCTGGGTGACAAAGACAAAAGCTTCGGGGTCAATTTCGCGGATCACCCTCTTTACCTTGGGAATCTCCCTGTTTCTGATGATACAGAAGAGAACCTCCCTCTCGGTGCCCGTATACATGCCCCGGCCGTGAAGCGCCGTTACACCCCGGTCGCGGCTCATGAGCTTCTGGGCGATCTCCTGTTCTTTTGCCGAGATGATGTATACCCCTTTGGCATGGTCCGCCCCTTCCACAATTTCATCGATCAGCTTCGCTGCTAAATAGATGGTCATGGCGGCATATAAACCCAGTTCGTAGTTGTTGAAGGAAATCGCCGCAAAGGTAACCACCACACCGTCGATAATAAGAAGGATCCGGCCCACGGATATCCCGTGGATCAGCCGGGAGAGAAGCATGGCCAGAAGATCGGTGCCCCCGGTGGTGGAGTTGCTGTATATGGTCAGTCCCAATCCGGCTCCGATAATCATCCCTCCGAATATGGCGGCCAGAAGAAGGTCGTGGGTCAACACCGGAAGGCCGGTGGAAACGTCAACAAAAACCGAGAGCATGATGGTGGCGTAGAAGGTTTTAATCCCGAAGGCCCCCCCCAGATACCGGAATCCGGCTATGAACAGGGGGATGTTGATGATGAGCATGGTGATACCCATGGGAAAGCCGAACCGGTGGTAGATAACGGTGGCTATACCGCTGACACCTCCGGGGGCTATCTTGTTGGGGACCAGGAACATGTTAAATCCCACCGCTACGATGAAGCAGCCCAGGGTTATGATGATGTAACTTTTCCAGTCCCTCCGTATCTCGTGAACCATGGTTTTAAACTTCATTTTTTTCCTCGCCTAGGGCATAAATTGTAGGGTTACACCGCCGATGGCGATGAAGGCTCCCAGCACTTCCAGGAGCCGGACTTTTTCCTTGAAGAGAAACACCGAAAAGGGAATGATCAGTACCGGCACGATGGACATGATGGTGGAGGCAATTCCTGCGGTGGTAAGCTGCAGGGCCAGCAGTGATAGAGATACCCCCAAAAAGGGGCCGAAGAAAGCGCCGCCCGACATCATCCCCAAGGCCCGGGGATGGTGAAACGCTTCGGCCACCTTGTGCCACCTTTTCATCAGAAAGAAGGCGGCGGATAATCCCAGGATGCCGCCGATGCTTCGGATCTGGTTGGCGCTGAAAGGGTCCATCGATGCGGGCATCCCCTGTTTTGTAAGAATAAGGCCCACCGCCTGACCCAGGGCTCCTCCGAAGGCGAAGGCCACCCCCGCGGGACTCACGGGTTTATCCTCCCGCTTCCCCGGTTTGAAAAGGACCACCAAGGCGATGCCGCCCATGGTGAGAAACATCCCCACCACCGCCAATCCGTGGGGGACCTCCGCCAACAGAAGCATCCCCAACAAGGTGGTAAGAACGGGGACGGAGGCGTAGATCAGCATGGAACGGCGGGCGCCGATCAGGGTGAAGGCGCGGAATAGAAAAAGATCTCCCAGGGCCAAGCCGGATAGCCCTGAAAGAAGGAGCCATCCCCACACCTCCGGAGCGGCATGAAGGGGGAGGGGGCTACCGAACCGAATCAGGGTATAAAGGCCAAGCATGATCAGCCCCAACAGCAGCCGCAGAAGATTGAGCGCCAGGGATCCGATCCGCTTCCCCGCCGCCTCAAAAAACAGGGCCGTTAAGGTCCAGCAGAGGGCGGTCCCCAGGGCCACCAGTTGTCCGTTTATTTCCATATAACTTTATAGTCCGGAGACCGGATCATGACAACCGGGAGGAAGAAAACATCAATCTTCCAGGACGGCCGCCTCTTCGGGAAACCAGACCCGGGTTTTATGGCGAAACGCTTTTTTCCCCGCATACTTGAAGAAAAAAGAACCGGTAAAAAGCAGATAGATTACGTTCACCAGGATGGAAAGCCAGAACCACTTGTAATCTCCCGTCACATAGGTGTGGAGGGGCAGATTCATGGTGAGGATGTAGGGCAGGGCCAAAACGAAGGTGATCCCCGAAGCATAGGTGTAATCGGCCGCCACGGGAGTCTCAAAATCGGGATCCACCACCCGGAGCAGCGCCAGTCCCGTGGAGAGGGTGCCCGTGGAGACCCCGTAAACCAGCAGAGCCCGGAGAAACCGGTGATCGGAAAAAACCCGGGAGGAGTACCAGAGGGTGGTGAAGGCAACAATTACCGATCCCACGATGGATATAGTGATGATGGGCAGCCAGTATCGGGACACCACCACCAGGGATATGGCGGCGATGGCACTGGTTACCATGAGGTCAACGGAGAACCCGGTGATTCGGTTCAGGGTGAGGTTGTCCATGATGTGCTGGGTATCGGTAGCTTTGAGGATTTGTTTGATCACCAGAGAGATCAGGGCGGCAAAGATAAAGCTTAGTCCCCAGAAGGTCTCCGCCAGCTGGGCCCCCGCCGGGCCTATGAGAGACAGGAGGGCTTCAACACCGGAGAGCAGTAGAAAGGTCATGAAGTAGGCCAGAAGAACCATACCCAGGTTGATGGTTAAGCTGTCGATAGCTTCGGTCTCGGTGGTTTGATACGCCCCTACCGGCAGCTTCGACCCCTTGGGGTGGATACCCTTGCGGATGTTCCTTTTGGAAAGGAACTCTATCTGCTCCTTGGCGATCCAGTTATGGCGGATGCCGTAGTTGATGATGAATACCCCGCCGAAGCTGCACAGGATGAATCCCATGGCGGCGAAGGTAAGGCCCACGCTCCCCGCATCGGTTACACCGAAGGCAGACCAGCTCTGGCCGATGGAGTAGGCCTGGCCGGGGCCCTGGGCGAATCCCAGGGGGAAGAGATAGCCGAAGCTGTGAAAAAGGTCGGGCATAATCGTTTTGATGAAAAAGAAGGTCAGCATGAGCCCCACAAATCCCTGAACGCCGAATTGGAAGAGCACCGACAAGGTGGTTCCGAAGATCCTTCCCTTGGCGGCTTTTTTCCGGGGAGGCGCCTTGAGGGTGAGGGCGATGAACGAAATGCTTAAAAGATGGTAGGCCATCTCCCCCAGGTTAACCGAAGAGAGGCCGATGGCGGGAAAGGCGAAGTTGTAGAGGGGCAATAGGATGAAACCTGCTAAAAGCGGGTTGGGAATGAGAAACCGCTGGAAGAAGGTGACCCTCGTTCTGATCAAAGTGGCCAGGATCATTGCGCCGGAAATGATCCCCAGGTGGATAAACATGGTCCATTGAATGCTCATAGGATTACCTTCTTTTGTAAAGTATTAGAACCAGGAAGGGGCGAAGATTAAAGATCGTCACCGAAACTCACCCCGCATGTTAATTATTACAGCGTATCGGATTTTTCGCAACCCGAAGTTTGGCGGGAGTTCGATTAAAAATTGGTTATATATAGATGGGTAAATTCTTAGTGTTTCGCACCGTGGATAAAAAGGTTCTTTAACTCTCCCACCGAAAGAGGTTTGGAGGGAGTTTTTCCGGCGATTATAAAAAAAATGGCCCTACTCCTTGTAGGGTAAGAAGTTAAGGGCCGTTTTTATCCACGGTTGTGGACACTAGGAACAGGTTACC
>CAYYNJ010000177.1:0-6383 GCA_964472775.1 uncultured Spirochaetaceae bacterium | reverse complement strand
GAGGCTCCCGGCGTAGTCCTTTTTCCACAGCCGCCACATGGCCAGCTTGAGCCGCCGCCGTGCGCGCTTCACATCCGCAGGGAGGGGCAGCCATTTCATCGCCACCCGGTACATGCCGACACCCGCATGCAGGTGCACGGTGAGCAGCAGCAGCGCATAGAGGGGGTAGCCGGTGAGAAGGGTTCTAAGTGAGGGCAGATGCCTTTTCGCTCCTATCCAGTATCCCTCGGGCAGGGGGAGAGCCAAGGTTAATCCTTCAAAGTTTGATAAAGGGCGGGTTAACCCGCCGGTGATGGTAAGCCCTTCTACCGACCAGGAAACTCCGGTGTTGTCGGTGGATCCGTAGGATCCGGAGGTGCAGTTGACATCATGGGGGTTAAACTGCTTGGGCATCCGGATGGTAAACCCGGCATCTTTGATGACCGTGTCCCATTGGAGCCCGATTAGGTTGTGGTTAAACTCATCCATGTCTTGGAGCCGGTCTGCCCCCACATCGTAGACATAGGAGATTACGTATTCGACCCGGCCCTGCACGAAGATATCGGGGTTCCCGATGCGGATGGCCAGGTTTTCCCGATTCCGGGTCACCTTGTAATCGTGACCGTCCACAGAAACCGAGTGAATCTTTACTGGGCTCTTGTCGAATACCAGGGGAAGCTCCCTGACGATGCCCCGGCGCTCTTCATAAAACGTGAGGATGATATTTTCGGTGATTATGTAAGAATTATTTTCCCTCACCTCCATGTCAATATGGTAGAAATCGATATCAAAGGCTTCTTGGGAGAGCGCCGGAGAGATAAAGAATCCAAGCAGAAAGAGAAACGCAAAGAACTTTTTCATCCCCGCCTGCCTTAAAAAGAAACGCCCACGCTGCCGCGCTGAGTTTCATCAATTTCAAAATACTCTTTCTTCTCAAGCTTCATCAGGGAGGCAACCAGGGATTGAGGGAAAATTTCCCTCTTGATATTAAAGGTTTTAATTACGGCGTTGTAATATTTTCGGGATTGCAGGATATCGGTTTCTAAAGTCTGGAGCTGGTTCTGCAGGTTCACAAATCCTTCGTTGGCCTTCAGATCGGGGTAAGCTTCGCTGAGGGCGAAAAGGCTTTTTAATCCCGCCGCCAGGGCGCTTTCGTTTTTCTGCAGTTCTCCCAGGGATCCGGAACCCATGGCACTGTTTCGGGCTTGAATGACCCTTTCCAAGGTTTCTTTTTCATGGGAGGCGTATCCCTTAACGGTTTCCACCAGGTTGGGTATCAGATCCCACCGCTTTTTGAGATAAGCGTCCATGGTGGCGAAGGCTTCTTCACACTGGTTGCGAAGTTTTACAAATCCGTTATATGTTCCCACCAGGAAGATCAGTATCAGCGCTGCCAGGGCAGCAATAATAATCAGAGCCATTGTTCCGTCCTATTGTATAAGATGGTCTATTGTGTCCCTAAAGGCAGGACTAGGCAACGATTCTTTTTACACCCTCCACCCGTGTCCAAAGTAACAATAAAACATTGCGGTATCTCTCAACATATGTTATTAAAGAAAAGGTCTCTAAATTTATGAGAGGATCGGCGGTATCCTCAAAAAGGAAAAAGCATGAAAAATCATCATTCTCTCCTTTTCAAACTCTCCGCCCCTTTCTATGACGTGAAGATTAAGATTCACGCTCCGCTTTCCTAGGCTTCGTTCCCTTTTTTCTGAAACAATAACCAAACTAACTCAAAGAAGGAGAACTTAACATGCTGTTACCCTATGCGGAGCCGTATAAAATAAAGGCCATAGAACGAATTAGGAATCTCACCCGGGAAGAAAGAATTGACTGTATTAAACAGGCGAAATTCAATTTATTTAATATTAAAAGCAAAAATGTTTTCGTTGATCTGCTTACCGATTCCGGCACAGGAGCCATGAGCGACCGCCAATGGGCTGAGGTAATGCTGGGAGACGAAAGTTATGCCGGATCCGCCTCTTTCGATAAGATGAAAGAATCGGTGTCTCGTATCACGGGGTTTTCACATGTGCTGCCCACTCATCAGGGGCGTGCCGCCGAGAATGTGCTTTTTTCGGCTTTCCTGAAAGAAGGGGATCTGGTTCCAGGAAATTCCCACTTTGATACCACCAAGGGCCATATAGAATTCCGGAAGGCCAAGGCGGTGGATTGCACCATAGACGAAGCCTTTATTACGGACCTGGAACATCCGTTTAAAGGAAATGTGGATATTCGTAAACTTAAGAAAGTGATAGACAGTACACCCCAGGGGCGAATCCCTCTCTGCCTCTTAACGGTTACCTGCAACTCCTCCGGAGGGCAGCCGGTTTCGATGGAGAACATCCGGGAAGTATCAGAATTGTGCCGAAAGAATAATATTCCCCTCTTCTTTGACGGGGCAAGGTTTGCGGAGAACGCCTACTACATTAAACAGAGGGAACAGGGATACGGGGATAAAACCATCAAGGACATTGTTCTGGAGATGTTTTCCTACGGCAGCGGTATGACCATGAGCAGCAAGAAGGATGCCCTGGTAAACATGGGCGGCTTTCTGGCCTTGAAGAATCTGGAAGACTATTCACGATGCGCCCCGTTCACCATCATCTATGAAGGATATCTCACCTATGGGGGATTGAGCGGTAGAGACATGGGGGCCCTGGCCCAGGGGCTGGAAGAGGGGACAGAATACGAAACCCTTCATGCCAGAATATCCCAGGTCCTCTATTTAGGAGAAAAACTGCATAGTTACGGTATCCCCTGTCAAAGACCTATCGGTGGCCACGCCGTGTTTGTGGACGCCGTGAAGTTTTTACCAAAAGTGCCCCGGGAAGAATTTTCAGCCCAAACCTTGGCGGTGGAATTGTATATCGAGGCGGGGGTGCGGGGCGTCGAGATAGGAACCCTCTTGGCAGACCGGGATCCGGAAACCAGAGAGAACCGGTATCCGGCCCTTGAGTTTCTGCGCCTGGCGGTGCCCCGCCAGGTTTATACCTATAACCACATGGATTATACCGCCGCGGGACTACGAAACGTCTGGGAAAGGCGGGATGAGATCACCCGGGGTTTTACCCTCCTCAAGGAAGCTCCCATTCTGCGTCACTTTACCATGGAGCTTGCGCCTTTGGGTGAATACTGAAATAATAGAACCCGCATGGGAAATTATGAGAATATCTATCCGGAAACTATTAAGGATGACATCCTTGAATCTTGGAGACGCTGCAGGGCTCAAAACGTTCCTGTAGACTCCTTTGATCCGAATAATCTAGTTTCTCCCGAGGAAGTTAAGGACTACCTGGCTTCTTCGGGGGAAGCTCCCTACACCCCATTTACCCAAATCTGCCAGGATCTGGGAATTACCGTTTCCGTCTACGACCAAAAGGCTAGACTGAAGCAGGTTTTCAACCATCCTGCCCACTACGAGGATGACTGGAAGAATGCCAGAGGGTATTTCCGGGAAGCCTCGGAGGAATGGATTGGGACGAATTCCGTCGCCCTGGCCCTGCATCAGGGTCAGCCTTATCAGGTTCTAGGCTCGGAGCACTACAAACTCATTTTCCGTGAATGCAGCTGCACCGCCGCTCCTATCAGGAATTCTCTCGGCGAGATCATCGGGGCGGTGAATTACTCCCGCACCGATCTTAACCAGACAAAGGAGACTCTCCACCTTCTCTACAGCTTGGCCAGGATCTATGAGAACCTGGAAAACGGCGGAGATATATACAAAAACCCGAATCAGAATCAAAGAACCGGGGGAAAAGAAAGGGCCGCCTGGACTTTTGATGATATCCTCTGCGCGGACTCTCAAATGCACTATCTGATTGAGCAGTCCAAGAAAATTGCCCTAACCGATACACCGGTGATCATCTACGGAGAAAGCGGGGTCGGTAAAGAATTGTTCGCTTCGGCGCTGCATAACCACAGCAGAAGAAGCCGGGAACGGTTTGTGGCGATAAACTGCGGCGCTATTCCCGCCGGCCTTATGGAAAGTGAGTTGTTCGGTTACGAAAAGGGTTCTTTTACCGGTGCAAGCCGGGAAGGGAAAAAGGGGTTGATTGAGCATTCATCGGGGGGAACCCTTTTTCTCGACGAGGTTGAGAGTATGACCCAGGAAGCTCAGGTAAGGCTCTTGAGGGTATTATCATCCTCCCGGGTAAAACGGATCGGCGCTTTAAATCCCATCACCGTCGATCTGCGGATTATCGCCGCCTCCAAGAAGAATCTCATCGAAGAGGTCGTCCGGGGAAACTTTCGGGAAGACCTTTTTTACCGTTTAAACGTCATCGATATTACCATCCCTCCCCTCCGGGAAAGGGCAGGGGATATAGCCCTGATAGCGACAAAGTACACGGAGGAATTCTCTCACAAATACGGCATCCCCGTCCATCCGCCGGCTCCAGAATTCTTAATTGCCCTGTTGTCGCATAGCTGGCCCGGAAATGTGCGGGAACTGAAAAATATAATAGAAAGAAGCGTTATTTTTGCCGAAAACGGTATCGCCGATTCCAGTGTCATTCCCTGTCATAAAGATCTCTCTGGTATCTCTTCCGCCGGGGGCCTCAGCGGCCTGGGGGAGGCACTAAAAGGAACCTCCCATATTCTCAGGACGGTTCAGGAAATGGTTGTTCAAACCATCCTGGCACAGGAGAGAGGAAATATCGCCAGGGCTGCGGAGCGACTGGGGGTGAGCCGTCAGACCCTCTACAATAAAATTAAAAAAAAACAGAGTTTGTAAAATATCATGACCCCCGGATCCTCTGAAAGTGTCCATATATTTGACACATAACGAAATCCTTCTTCCTCTCATTTATTAATTCCTTCTCTATAAAGAAGTTGCGTTTTTCTCTTTCGTGAAGGAAACAGGCACGATTATTGCATCATTGTGATTAAGGAAGAACTCCTCATGCCAATGATAACAGTAGTGTACGAAGAATCAGTTAAGAAAGTTGACGGGAATGATGCCCTGGGTTATATGGCGGAAAAACTGCGGAATGAATTTCCGGAAGAAGAAAAAACCTTCATTCTCCGCGGAGAAACAATAGAGACAGGCGATTTCATCATTCTCAAAGGCGGGGAAATAGGGGATGACCGCTGGCTGCCGGTTATCAAGGTTGTTCTTTCTGAACGGAATGGCCGCGAATTTACCGCCCGCCTGCTTAAAGTTCTCGCCGAGGCGGCGGCGGAAGCTTTTGAGGTAGATTCGGCGGCAGTTACGGTTTACTCAGAATATCTCGGTGCGGGATGTTTTTATGTAAATAATAAACTTGTCTAGTAAAAGGAGCGTTCTCATGGAAAAACTGTTTTTTGTTCACGGTGCCTGGCATAATGAATTTGCCTGGGACAAGGTGAGAAATCTTTTGGAAAAAAAAGGTTATCGAACCGGGGCGGTCACTCTGGCGGGGAATGGGCCACAGGAGGAAAATCCGGTGAGTTTTGAGGATATTGCCTCCAGCCTCGAAGAAGCCCTCAAGAGAGAGGAAAGAGTCATACTGATAGGGCATTCCAGTGCCGGCCAGGTCATCCAGTCTGCCGCCCCCCGGGTAAAGGAAAAAATTTCCAAGATCATGTTTAATAACGCCTGGATTCTTCCGGAGGGAAAGAGTCAATTCGACCTGATCGACCCAAACGTCACAAACGGGATGGTGGCGGCGGCCGAATCTAGGGAGAATAGGACGATTCCCATGGATGAGCGTTTCCTCAGGGGTATTCTGGCGAATGAAGCCTCGGAAACCCTTCAGGATGAACTTCTCCAGCTTTTGGTACCCCAGCCGCTTGCTTTGATGACGGAAAAAATTAAGGCCCGGTCTTTTGCGGACGCCGGTTTTTCTGTTTCCCTATTGTACTGTAAGAATGATATATCCGTCCCGCCGGGGGCCTTTATGGGAATGTTTAAGGCCCTTGGAGAAAACAATCCGGTGGAAGAAATAGCGGGTGACCATGAGTGCCTTTTTACGAACCCTGAAGCCTTTACGGCAGGACTACTAAAACTGTTATAAAATAGGGCCCGGGCAACATCATGCCCGGGCGGATTCCTCCCGGGGTCACGGAACGAATAACCAGGCCCCCGGCGGTTAACCGCAGGGTTTGAATCATCTATTCCTCTTGGTCGAGAATACTTCTTACCTTAACCGCCAGATCTTTAATGGAAAATGGTTTTTGAATAAAACTCACCCCCTCATCTAAGACGCCCCGGTGGGCAATGACATCGGCGGTGTACCCGGACATGAAGAGCCGCTTGAGATCGGGGTAGGAAGAGAGGAGGGTCAGGGCTAAATCGCGGCCGTTCATTTCGGGCATCACCACATCGGTCATGAGCAGGTGGATTGATCCGGCCGTGAGCGTCACCGGTTCCGGCGCCGGCATGAGCAGCGGCCAGTAGGCCGTCGACAGCGACACGCGGATCC
>CAYYNJ010000176.1:0-6388 GCA_964472775.1 uncultured Spirochaetaceae bacterium | reverse complement strand
GGTATACCCGGAACGGCAGTTTCCTCATTGATAATAACGGCACCTTGGTCACCAAGGAAGGGTTTCCCGTCCTTGGTGAAGAGGGCATTGTAACCTTGAAGAAGAACAACTTTGTGGTGGATGCCCAGGGGCGGATATTTCAGAACGCCGATCTGGCCGACGACCCCCGGCGGCTGGTTTCCCTGGAGGAAAACGACTGGGCCGACCTGGAGCAGGTGGACACCCTGAAGGTGGTGGATTTTCGCCGGGAACGGTATTTGAAAAAGCAGGGCGGCTCTCTCTGGGCGGCCAACCGGGAATCGGGGGAGCCCCAGGCGGCTCCCTTGGGCAGCACCACCAAGGTGGTCCAGGGGTTTCTGGAAGGATCCAACGTGAATCCCGTCACCGAAATGGTAAATATGATTGAAGTTAACAGAGCCTACGAAGCGAACCAGCGGATGATCCAGACCCAGGACAGTGCCACGGGTAACTTGATCAACAAGGTTCTCTCGGTATAAGGAGTAGAAAGCCATGATGCGTTCCCTATGGACCGCCGCGTCAGGAATGACGGGACAGCAGTTTAACATCGATACCATCTCCAACAACCTTTCCAACGTGAATACCACGGGTTTTAAAGAGATGAGGGCCGATTTTGAGGATCTTCTCTACCAAACCACCCGGGTGGCCGGTACCCCCGCCACGGAACTCACCGTGGTGCCCACGGGGGTTCAGGTGGGGCACGGAACCAAGGTGGCGGCCACCCAGAGGATGTTCAACCAGGGTTCTCTTCAGGCCACCGGCAATGTTTCGGATATCGCCATCCAGGGGGAAGGGTTTTTCCGGGTTCTTTTGATCGACGGTACCTACGGATACACCCGGGACGGTTCCTTCAAAATCGACAGCAACAGTCAGTTGGTTACCTCCAACGGCTATCGGATGATGCCCGAGATTATCCTGCCGGAGAACTTTGTCCGGGACAGCCTGACCATCAGCCAAGACGGCCGGGTGAACGTGAAGGTGGCGGGCAGCGATGATCCCGTTGAGGTGGGGCAGTTAGAGATTTACCGGTTTGTGAATCCTCCGGGGCTCTCTTCCATCGGGGAAAACCTGTTCAAGATTACCAATGCCTCGGGGGATGCCATCGCCGGGCGTCCCGGGTTCGACGGTATGGGAAAAACGGTACAGAAGTTTCTGGAAATGTCTAATGTTTCGGTGGTGAACGAGATGGTGAAGATGATCGTAGCCCAAAGGGCCTACGAACTTAATTCCAAGGCCATTCAAACCTCCGATACCATGCTTGGTATCGCCAACAGCCTGAAAAGATAGGGGATAGGATAAGATGGATATAGCCGCCGTGGGTCAGCTTCAGTACAGTACGGCTCAGCATAACAGTCAGATCAATGAAGCCCGGCTTACCTCCGGGGATGATGCTAAACTGCGCCAGGCGTGTCAGGATTTTGAATCGATCTTTGTGAAGCAGATGCTCGATTCCATGCGGAAGACCGTTCAGAAGACGGGGCTTACCGACGGCGGTTATGCCGAAGAGTTGTACCAGGACATGCTCTACGACGAGTATGCCCGGAAAATCACCGATACCGCCTCCCTGGGGGTGGCCCAGATGATGTATCTTCAGCTGGCAGAACCGGCGGAAGGGAAATTGTTGTAAAAATAGTATACCCTGATAAACAGAGGTGTATGATAAAATAGACAAAAGTGCTTCCCCGGGGAAGCACTTTTTTTTGTGCTTTTGGTAAATCCTTACCAGCAAATGAATAATAAATATGATAAAAAAATATATAATAGTGGCACGGTTCTTGCAATAAAGAAGGCAAGGAGCTGTTATGAACGCAGATGAGTTTAAGACGGAAGATGCCCTGAAAATGTACTTCAAACAGATAAAAAAAGCCCGCCTGCTCACTTTTGAAGAGGAGTTAACCCTCTCCCGGCGTATTCAGCAGGGTGATGAGCTGGCCAGGCAGAAGCTTATTGAGAGCAATCTTCGGCTGGTTATTAAAATTGCCAAGGCTTATGCAACTCCGGACATGAACTTCCTGGATATTGTGCAGGAAGGAAATCTCGGCCTGATCAAGGCCGCTTCCAAGTACGACCACCGCAAGAACGTCCGGTTTTCGACCTATGCGGCTTGGTGGATCCGGCAATCGATCCTCCGGTCCCTCTCTAATAAGAGGCGGGCCATCAGGCTTCCCTATAGGAAGGAGGAAACCTTAAAAAGGATAAAGAGAACCTACTACACCTTAAATCAGGTTTTGAACAGAAAACCCACCACCGCCGAGGTGGCAGCGGAGCTGAACATGCCCGAGGAATCGGTCTCGGCGATTCTCAATTACGGCGGAGGCATCGCTTCGCTGGACGGCGAGATGGCCCCCGAAGCGGGAAGCCTCATGGAGGTTTACGAGGATAACACCTACGCCCCGGACCGCGAGTTAATGGAAAAATCCCTCCGGGAGGATACCCTGAAATTCTTGGAACATTTGATGGAGAAGGAAAGGAAAATCCTCATGTACCGCTTCTCCTTCTACGGCGGGAAAAAGTACACCCTGAAAAACATCGGTGAAGAGCTGGGGATATCCCCCGAGACGGTGCGTCAGATTGAGATGAGGGCCTTGAAAAAACTGCGGCAGCACGCCGATGAGATCCGGGATTATATGTATGAACCTGTTCCGGGCCTCTCGGAAGAGCGAACCCGGTGATAATCGGAAAGGAAGGGTGACAATGCCCTTCCTTTTTTTTGCCCTTGTCCCCCTCCTCCCCGGGGCATTGACGAAAAGAGAATTACCTACTACCTTCTAAGTGGTGGAACCTAAGAGAAAGCAGAAGAAACCGGGGCTACGGCTCTACTACCTTGTATTATCCATAATAGCTTTACTTCTCCTTTTAATGGTGGCTTTACTCAACGGAGGGGCTCCTCCGGAGTCGCCTGAGATTTCCCGCGGCAGCGATCCTTCCGGGGTGACCGAGTACTATCCCGGGGTTCCCGAGACGCCGGACCGGCAGGAACCGGCTCCGGAGAAACCGGCGGTACCGGAGAATAACGCCGGTTCTTCTGCTTTGAGCCCCGCGGTGGTGGAAAAACCGCCCGTTAAAGACCGGGGGACCCTGGTCTTTGTCATCGACGATGTGGGAAACAACCTGGAACAGCTGGATAATTTCCTGAAGTTTCCCGGACCCATCACCTTCGCCGTGATGCCCCGGAGGCCCTATACCGCCGAGGCGGTTAGACGCATAAAGGCGGCGGGGAAGTCGGTGATCCTCCATCAACCCATGGAGCCCCTGGGGGATGCGGATCCCGGGGTGGGGGCCGTTAAGGTTTCCATGACCCGGGAAGAAATATGGGCCGTTTTGGATGAGAACTTAAGGAGTACCGGTCCCGTGATCGGCATGAATAATCATATGGGATCCCGGGCAACCAGTGATCCTGAAACCATGAAATCCGTTCTTTCCTACTTGGAGAGAAAGGGCATGGTATTTCTCGACAGTGCCACCACCGCCGATCTGGCAGGAGCGCCCCTGGCAGCGCAGCTTGGCGTGGGTTACACTAAAAGGAACAGCATGTTTTTAGATAACGAGAGCGACCGGCAGAGTATTTACGACGCCATCAAGGCGGGAGAGGCCACGGCGGCCAAGAAGGGGCACGCCATCATGATCGGCCATGTCATGACCGATGAACTGGCAAAGCTTCTCTTTGAACTCTATCCCACCTTTATAGAAGACGGATTTACCGTTAAAGATCTGTCCGACCTGCTTCACGGAGAGTTTGATGCTGGTACTTGGGATTGAGAGTTCCTGTGATGAGTGCGCCGCCGCCCTGGTGGAGGACGGCCGCCGGATAATCAGCAACGTGGTAGCCACTCAGATTGAAATTCACCGCCCCTACAACGGGGTGGTTCCCGAGATTGCCAGCCGGATGCATACCGAATGGATCATAGATGTGATTCGGCAAACCTATGCCGAGGCGGGGGTAACCGAGAAAGAGGTGGATGCCCTGGCGGTGACCAATCGGCCCGGCTTGGTGGGTTCTTTGCTGGTGGGGCTTTCTTTTGCCAAGGGGTATGCCTTTGCCACGGGACAACCCTTTGTGGGGGTGGATCATGTGAGGGCCCACCTTTATGCCGCCCATCTGGCTCAGGATATCGAATATCCCTACCTGGGGCTCCTCGTTTCGGGGGGGCATACCATGATTTGCCGGGTTACCGCTTTTGATGAAATCGAGGT
The DNA here is from genome assembly GCA_964472775.1 of uncultured Spirochaetaceae bacterium. Lineage (GTDB taxonomy): Bacteria > Spirochaetota > Spirochaetia > UBA9216 > UBA9216 > CAYYNJ01. The sequence continues at coordinate 2,176 of CAYYNJ010000176.1, read as the reverse complement.
GATGGGAACCACCATCGATGATGCTTGCGGCGAAGCCTTTGATAAGGTGGCGAAATTCTACCAATTCGGTTTCCCCGGGGGAGGCGTCATCGATGCCTTGGCCCAAGAGGGGGATCCCCGGGCCTTCAATTTCCCCGGTCCCAACCTTCACAAGGGAGAACACCGTTACGATGTCTCCTACTCGGGGTTGAAGACGGCGGTGATCAACCAGCTCGATCAATTCTGGGACCAGGATTACGAAAAAAGCCCGGAAAACATCGCCGCGGGATTCCAGAAAACCGCCATCAACATCCTCCTCAAGCGGCTCTACCGGGCCCAGAAGGACACGGGGATAACCCGGATCGTCGCCGGCGGCGGGGTGGCGGCCAACTCTTACCTCCGCAGCGCCCTGGCAAAAAAGCAAAAAGCGGCGGGCTGGGAGATTGTCTTCCCCCCCCTGCCTCTTTGCACCGACAACGCCGCCATGATCGCCGGCCTGGGCTACCATTACCTGAACGCCGGGGAAGCTTCGGACCTGAGTCTCAACGCCTCGGCCCGGGTCAAAGCCTTCCGCCGCTCCTACCCGTAATAAACAGCAGTTCGAGTTTTGGCGTTCTATAAAGCAAGTATGAATCAGTGATTCTGAATGGCAAAAATATCCTATAAAAAACGCCAAAACGGGTCATTAGAACCAATTTTGATGAAGGGCTTCTATATATTTGGTAAAACGAAGATGTAGAGGATGGGTGAGGCTTGTTCAAAAATTGGTTAATTTTTGAACAAGCCTTCGAAGAAAAATTGGCAAAGAATAATCATTGAATAGGCTGTGTGGCTTTGCCAATTTTTCTTCATTTACATTAAGGATGGAAATTCAAAAATCTCTTATTTTTGAATTTCCCCCGACTGCCTGCGCGATTTTCCCTGAGCGCAGGTGCCTATCCTCGAGAATCTTCGTTTTACCTGGGGAATACCTTCGTCAAAATTGGTTTTGCTGCGTAATACAGTTACATTGACAACCGTATCAATTCAGTCTAACCTGTGGCTGTATTTTGATTTTCAGGAGTGAATCCATGGGCCGCGACTACGATCTGGACGGAGCCATCCGGAAGGTTCCCAATTTTCCCAAGCAGGGAATCCTTTTTTATGATATCACCAGTATTCTTACCAACCCTGAGGCGTTTTCTTACTGTCTCGACAGCTTAGCCGAAAGCGCCCGGGAGAGGGGAATCACCGCCGTGGCGGCGGTGGAGGCCCGGGGTTTTATCTTCGGCGCTCCCCTGGCACAAAGATTGGGGATCCCCCTGATTCTGGTGAGAAAAAAGGGGAAACTTCCCGGCGAAACCCTCACCAGGAGCTATGAACTGGAGTACGGCGAGGCGGAGATTCAGATTCACAAAGCCGATGTTCCCGCCGGGGCGAACGTTCTTATTGTGGATGACCTGGTGGCCACCGGCGGCACCCTGAAGGCGGCGGCGGAGCTCATCGCCGAGGCGGGGGGCCGGGTGGAGGACATTTTCTGTGTGGTGGGGCTGCCGTTTCTGCCTTACAAGGAAGTGCTCAAGGATTACCGGGTGAAGACTCTGATTGAGTATGACAGCGAGTAAATCTGCCAGCCGTCTATTTTTGGCGGTTACTGCAAAGAAAGTAATTCAATAAAAGATTAATGGTGACAAATCTGCAGAGATACACCGCCAAAATTAGTACTGCTGTAAATCTGCCAGCCGTATTGACAAAATAAAAAGGTTTTGGTAACTTACCTGACGAGAACGGTACCGGATTTCCGGTGCCGCAACACTGCCCGATTGTGTAATGGTAGCACACCGGTCTCTGGATCCGTTTGTGGGGGTTCAAATCCTCCTCGGGCAGCTAATGGTCCCTTCGTCTATCGGTAGGACAGGAGATTCTCATTCTTCAAAGAGGGGTTCGATTCCCCTAGGGACTATTGTTGGGAAAAAGATGCCGGCATTTAATTGGCCGGTATTTTTTTAAGCTTTAAATGTATAAATATACAGAAAAAATGCATAACAATACAATAGGAGGCCCGATGAAGGGGGAAAACGGTTTTTTACTTACCGAAGCAGGAACGGTCTATTCCGGCAAATTGTTCGGATATCCCGCCCCGGCGGCGGGGGAACTGGAGACCCTTTCCCATCACCGGGCGGCGGGGGAGGTGGTCTTCAACACCGGCATGTGCGGT
>CAYYNJ010000175.1:0-6406 GCA_964472775.1 uncultured Spirochaetaceae bacterium | reverse complement strand
AGAGACACCGCTGACCTGCAAAGCCTGCCCGATCTGGTCAGCCGCAGCCTCCCGGGTAATTCCAGCGCCCGGGCCGCCGTGGATATGGCGCTCTACGATCTGGTCTCCCGGGAAATGAACCTGCCCCTGACCCGTTTTCTCGGGGGGGGATTCAGGGAGATGACCACCGATCTTACCATATCCCTCAGGGATAAAGACCTCATGGTAAAGGACGCCGAGGAAGCAGAAAAGGCGGGCATCGGTGTCCTGAAGATCAAGTTAGGCCGGGACGGAGAAGAGGATTTTGACCGTTTCAAGGCCGTTTCGGAGGCGGTACGCTGCCCCCTGCGTATCGATGCCAACCAGGGTTGGACCGTGAAGGAGACCCTGCGCTTCATGGACCGCTGTGATAGGGAAAACCTGACGGTTGATCTGTTGGAGCAGCCGGTTAGGGCGGAAGATTTAAAGGGGATGGCCTTCATCCGGAGCCGCATCCTCTGTCCCCTGGCGGCGGATGAATCGGTCTTTTCCCCCGCCGATGCCCTTCAGGTCATAGAGGCCGGCAGTGCCGATATCATCAACATCAAACTGATGAAGTCGGGGGGGATATTTCAAGCCCGGAAAATAGCCGCCCTGGCCGAGTCGGCGGGACTGGAGGGGATGATAGGCTGCATGATGGAAAGCCCCGTGGGAATCGCCGCGGCGGTTCATTTTGCCGCCTCCACCCCCTGGATCCGCCATTTCGACCTGGATGTCCCTCTTTTATTGGGGAAATTCCCCGCCGGGTATGGTATTGTCTGTGAAGGGGCCCGGCTGAGGCCTTCACAAGCCCCCGGGCTGGGCTGAGAGGAGCCCGAAATTCGGGCGCCCGGGCCGGGCCTGTTGCCCGGGGGACGGAGGATTTCATGGAGTATAAACAGATCGAGGGGGTCCTACATACTCTCTTTCCGGAATGCGAAAGGGAGCCCTGGTACCCCCGGGAATTTTTAGGAGAGCCGGGGGGCTCCGGCCGCCTCGCCCTGTTGGAACCCGGAAGCATCCGGGAGAATGGCCTCTACGCCGGTCTGACGGAAGAAGAGCTTACCCCCTTGATCCGCTGTGGTGCCGCCGTTCTCGGCCATTCTCATCTGACTCTGGTATTTTTACTGATGGCGCACCTGCTCATCGATGAACCGGCGCGGTACGATGCCCGGCAGTTTAAAAACTGGCCCGATTTCCCGAAGGAAGCTGGAATCGACACCCCGCTGTTCTACCTGCTTCTGGCCCTCTCCTGCATTCCGGTCATCCGGGAGGATCATGCCGGACGGGGAATCCCCGAAGAGATCACCCGGGCCACCTGTTCCGGTATCGGCTCCAAGGCACAGGATTATACGTTCTATTTTGACCGGCCGGGCATCAAGAAGGGGGTGCTCTACTGGTTCCAGCACTCCCTGAGGGGGGATCTCTACCGTCTAGGACGGCTGGAGTATATGCTCAAGCCCGTCTACCACGGCATCTCTGTGTACCGCCGCCGGGCCGACGGAGCCACCCGGCTTCTCATGAACCACCCCGACACGGAGGAGCCGGTCCTGGTGTTTCCCGACGGCACCTTTACGTCCGAAATCCCCCGGGATATTCCGGAAACCTGGGACCTCTGCCTGGGGACGGAGGATCATATTTTGGATGTCCACATCCCCGGCGGAGGGAAGCTTACCCTGGAGTTGATCAAGGATTCCTTCCAACGGGCTTTGGCGTTTTTTGATACCCTGTTTCCGGAAAAAAGGCCGCCGCCTTCCAGTGTTTCTCCTGGATATTCAGCCCCGATCTGGAGGGAGCCTACGAGCCGGAGGACAATCTTGTCCGGTTCCGGAACCGGGTCTACCGCTACCCCGTCCAGACCGGCCGGGTGGACGGGCTCAGCTTTCTCTTCGGTACCGATTCTCCGGACCCTGCAGACTGGCCGGAGAAGACCCGGGTTCAGCGGAAACTGAAAGCCCATCTGAGGGCGGGAGGATCTTTCCGGTTGTCGGGGATGGTTTTCCTGAGGGAAGATCTGGAGGCGTTTGGAGACCGGCCCTACCGCTGAACCTCCGCCTTCATTTCCTGCAGCAGCCCTTCAAACCACTCCCGGGCGGCCCCGTGACTCATGATGCCGTAGTTCAAGGTCTTGAACTGATAGCGGGCGGTGTCTCTTTCCTCCGGAGAGAGGGGAAGTGCTTCGATTTCTTCTTCATATCGCTTCAACTGCCCCTCCACCAGGGTAATTTTTTCAATCAGCTCTGCCACAATGGACTTCTGCGAAGGGATATTATAGATATTACTATTAGTAATATAAGATCATTTTCTGGAGGATGATGATGAATATCGTGATACTGACAGCCGGAGCGGTCATCGCTGGGGATGTAATGCTTATTATGGACGGCAGGGCCGATTCTTCACCCCTGACCCGGGATCAGGCGGCGGAAAAGATCCGGGCCCTTCTGTCTGTGGTGGTGGGAAAAAATAATAATCTCACCGGAGCCCTGGTCCTCGTGGATACAGGCTCCGCCGGATTCAGGCAGGTCTTCACCGCCGGAACCGTCCACGGGCAGCCCCTGGAACCGGACCAGCCTTTTCATGCGGCCAGTGTGGGGAAATCCTTCACCGCCGCCCTGGCGGGCATCATGGACGATGAAGGAGCGCTGTCCCTGGAAGATCCGGTTCATCGGTATTTACCGCCGGAGCAGCTGGCCGGACTCTTCACGGTGGACGGGGTGGATTATTCCAAAGAGGTAACCATTACACAACTATTGAATCACACCAGCGGGGTCGCCGATTACTTCGAAGGGCCAGTGATCACGGGTACTCCCTTAAAGAAATTGATACTTACTGAACCGGACCGCTTCTGGACCCCCGGCGACCTGGTGGAATACACCAAGGTACAGCAGAAGCCGGCGGGCAAACCCGGGGAGAAGTACTGCTATTCCGACACGGGGTACATTCTGCTGGGGCTGCTTTTGGAAAAGGTCTCCGGCAAAGCCTTCCATGAGCTGCTTCATGAAAGGATCTTTACCCCCCTGGGGATGGACGATTCCTGCCTCCTGTTTTACTCAAAACCGGTTAATGAAGTCAGGCCCCTGGCGGAGGTGTGGCTGAAAAATGAAGATTTGAGCCGTCGAACTTCACTCTCCATCGACTGGGCGGGAGGCGGTATCGTATCCACACTTTTCGACCTAGAGAAGTTTATCAAAGCCTTTGCCCGGGGAGAGGTGGTGAAGCCCGAAACCCGAGAGAGGCTCTGGACCTTCGATCAGAAATTCCGGCCGGGAATCCACTACGGCCTGGGATTCATGGAGTTCCGTTTCGGGGAGTTTTTTCCCACCCTGAAATCCTTTCCACTCCTCAAAGGCCACATGGGGGTTCTGGGAACCGAGATGCTCTACGATGAGGCAACCGGTACGGTTTACATCGCCAGCTTTGGCTCCGCCGCCTATTCCGCCGGCAGCGTGAGAACCATGATAAAAATCTTAACCACGGCCCGGCGGGTGAGGGGGTGAAGATCTTTCGATTAGAGAAAAACTACCCGTATAGTAATAAAGCAGCAGAAAACACATTGGATTGGCCGAACGGTATGCCTTTGATCTCTGTTGGCCATCAGTTATTCCATAACGAATTTGGCATTGGCCGAGGCGCCCGGCAACGTACTTTCTGAAAAGGAATTTACCAGATTAACAAAAGACTGAAGTCCTGGTGGTTTCCCAAATCTATTCCATTGATCGCAGAAGGCTGATCGAGAAAAACTCCACCCTGGATAAGCGGTTATGGGCAGAAATTGAACAGGGGCTGCTTACCGTTCTGGGAATAAGAAAAAGCATTTAGCGGGAGAGTATCAAACCTTTTATAGTGTTTCGCACCGTGGATAAAAAACCTGGGTAATTGCCGGAATATCCGGAGTTAGTCCCCCCAAACGGGTGTTCACTGGTTTGGGGCGAGTAATCTATTACACGATAAGGGGTTAGGGAGATTTTTTATCCACGGTTGTGAACACTAAATAAACCTTTCCTCCTTTAGTAATAAAGAAAGAATCGTCATGGAGCCGGTGATTGTCCTGGTCTGCGCTGTTGCGGCGGCCCTGGGGTTTTAGCTGTTCCGGATAGAGTGCCTGCCTTCGTATTTAACACAAAGTCCTTGACACTCCCTCTTTAAACAGGTATTGTAGTACCGAAATACCAGATAGGAGAAACCATGAACAAGCTGATCAATATCTCCGAAGGAACCTCCCTGGCCTTCCACGGCTTGGCCTTGATCGCCGAGGGTTCCCCGGAACGGCTGAATATGAAAACCGTGGCGGAGCGTTTGTCGGCTTCCGAGGCCCATCTGGCCAAGGTGTTTCAGAAGCTTACCCGGGCGGGGATAGTCTCTTCCGTCAGGGGCCCTTCCGGGGGGTTCGTCATCGAGAAGCCCGCCCGGGAGATCACCCTGCTGGAAATCTACGAGATTCTGGAAGGGCCGGTTGATCAGGGAGGCTGCCCCCTGGGCCGGGAGAAGTGCAGTTTCAGCCGCTGCATGTTCGAAGGAAAGATGAACCGGATCAGCCGGGAGATCTACGATGTTTTGAAGAACATCAGGGTTTCGGATTTTTATCAGAATCATGAGCCCCATACAAAGGATTAAGGAGAACCCATGAAATATTTCAGCCCCGAGGATACCCTCTACGGTATCGCCGAGAAATACCCCGAAACGGTGCCGGTTTTTGTTTCCAACGGCTTTCCCCAGATGGAAAGCGAAGAAAAGCGGGCCCGGTTTGCCAAAACCATCGACCTAAAGTCGGCGCTGATGCTGAAGCAGCTTGACCTGGATATCTTCACACGGCTTCTCATCGAGGCCATCGAACAGCACCGTTCCGGAGCCGACGCCACCCTGAATCTGAACGAGAAGAAGGACTCCCCCGACGCCCTCTCCATGGTGGGCCTTCTTCCCTGTCCGGTGCGGCTGCCCCTGCTGGAGAAATTCAACGACTTCAACCGGAAGTTTACTGAAGAGTCGGGGATTCATCTGAATCACGAGCTCAAGGCGGCCTCCATGGGTTTGGACTGGGTGGAACAGAACCTCAAAAATGTCACGGAACCCGGGGGGCTCCCGGATCTCTTCATCTCCGCCGGGTTCGACATGTTTTTTGACCGGCAGGTGATCGGGAAGTTCAAGGATGCGGGCGTTTTTTCAGATCTTTCCCCCATCGGCCGTTTTAACCCCCTCTTTGAAAGCCTGAATCTGAAGGACCCCAAGGGGCACTTTTCCCTGATCAGCGTGGTCCCCGCGGTGTTCCTCATCAATACCGAGGAGCTGGACGGCCGGCCCCTGCCCCGGAGCTGGGAGGATGTGATGAAGCCGGAGTTTGAGAAGCGGGTCTCCCTGCCGGTGGGCGATTTCGACCTCTTCAACGGGATCCTCCTGAACATCCATAAAAAGTACGGCGACGAAGGGGTGAGAAAACTGGGCCGGAGTCTCTTGGAATCCATGCACCCCTCCCAGATGGTCAAGAGCGACAGGCAGAAGACCAACCGGCCCATCGTCACCATCATGCCCTACTTCTTCACCAAGATGGCCAAGCCGGGGGGTACCATGGAGGCGGTGTGGCCCGAAGACGGCGCCATCATCAGCCCCATCTTCATGCTGGCCAAAAAGGAAAAGCAGCACCAGCTTCGTCCTCATTATCCGTGGCAGGTGCTCCAGGCTTCACACCTGCGCTGACCGCCTCATCAGAGGTACCGGGACCGTTCGCATCCGGCTCGCCGACCCGTGGCGCGGCAAAGGATGCAACAGGTTCACCTGTACCATCCCCGTCATCGTCTCTGCCAATCACGGGCCAGTTGTCAACCCATTTCATCGGCTGAAGGTGAACGATCCTCCCGTAAGCGCCCTTGTCCTGGAAATGAATGAACCAGTCTTCCCCGGCGGGGGTTGTCACCCAGGCGCCCTGATGCGGTCCGTTTACTGATGTATTGCCCTGGTGCATGGCAACCCGGTGCTCCCACGGACCGAAAATCTTCTCTGCCCTCAGGACAAGCTGCCATCCGTTTGTGACTCCGCCGGCAGGAGCAAAAATGTAATAGTATCCGTTCCGTTTGTAAAACTTCGGTCCCTCAACGGTTGGATTTGCATCGTGCCCGTCAAATATCATCACCGGATCTCCCGTGACACCGGTACCATCAGGCTTCATCCTGATGATCATCAGCACACTCTTGACACCGGCCCTGCTTCCTGCAAATGCATAAGCCAGGTAAGCGCTCCCGTCATCATCCCACAGCGGTGTGGGATCAATCAGTCCCTTCCCCTGCATGACCATCACCGGCGGGCTCCACGGCCCCCCGGGACCGGAAGCTTTCACCATGTAAATACCATGGTCAGGATCAGGGTAAAAAATGCAGAACTCACCGTTGTGGCCCCTGATGCACGGTGCCCATACTCC
>CAYYNJ010000174.1:0-6411 GCA_964472775.1 uncultured Spirochaetaceae bacterium | reverse complement strand
CAGAGCGAGATCGGGGCGGCACCACAGTGCCAGCCCACGCCCACGTTCTCCTCGTCCTCGAAGGCGATGAGGTCGCAGTAGAAGGGCGCCTGGGCACTCAGTTCCTGGAGGATCATCATGGCTACGGCGCCGTAGACATCGCTGCACTACAGCAGATACTCTTTCCTTTCGGAATTTTAGGTTTCGAAAATCTCAAGGTGTACGCCCTTTTGGATGCGGCGCAGCAGCCCTTTTACTGGCTGCAATCCCTGGACGTCCGGGAAATCGCCTTTGTTCTCATCAGTCCATCCATTTTTCGGCCCGATTATGAGGTGTCTGTTTTTGATGATGAGCTGGCCGAGATAGGCCTTGAATCGGTGGAGGATGAGAACGCTCTGATCTTCGCCATCGTCACCATCCCCGAGAACCAGTCTAAGATGACCGCCAACCTGCAGGGGCCCATCATCATCAATAAAGAAACCAAACAAGGCCGTCAGTTCATCAACAGCGACCCCCGGTGGAAAACAAAGCACCTCATCCTTGAAGAGCTCAGCAGTGAAAGGACCAGGGCATGCTGATTTTGTCACGCAAGATAAATGAAAGCATCAACATCGGCGACAAAATCGAAATCTCCATCATCGATATACGGGGTGATCAGGTTAAACTGGGAATCAATGCCCCCCGGGATGTGAAAGTATACCGGCAGGAAGTCTATGCCGCCATTCAGGAAGAAAATCTCATGGCCTCCCAAGCTTCCACAGACCTGCCCGTCCTGGACAGCCTTCTTCCTCGGGAAAAAAAATCGTAGCGGGGACGGTTTTTTCAAGTCTTATCCGCCAGCATATTAAAGGTTTCTTCGAAACGGTTCTCCAGGACAAAAAACTCCTTCACCAGTGCGGGGTCAAAGTGTTTTCCCGAACTCTGTTCGATGATGGAAACCGCCTTCTGATGAGAGAATCCTTCCTTGTAGCTCCTTGTCATTCTCAGGGCATCATACACATCCGCTAAGGCCACAATTCGGGCGGAAAGGGGAATCATCTCTTCACTGAACTGGTAGGGATAACCCGAACCATCCCATCGTTCATGATGAAACAGGGGAATTTGATTCGCCATGGCACTGGGATAAGATCCGAGGATGAATCCGCCGTTGATGGTATGCTCCCGCATGATTTCCCACTCCCAGTCGGTGAGGGGACCTTTTTTATGAAGAATCTCATCGGGGGTTCCGATTTTTCCCACGTCGTGCATGGGGGCTAAAAAGGTAATATCTTCAATGAACTGGGCATCCACCGCCGGGTAGGTCTGAAGGGTAAATAGATGCTTTGCCATGAGGCGGCTGTATTCTCCCACCCTTTTAATATGAAAGCCCGTATCGTTGTCTTTGAGCTTAGAAGCTTCCAAGAGGCTCAGAAAGGTCTTGTGAAGGAGGTTTCTATTTTCTTCGGTGACATTATCAAAAAGGCACAGGTATCCCATGGGGCTGCGGAGGGAGTCGCCGGAGGGAAAAACCGGCGAAATCAAGGCATTGGCTTCAATTTTCAGAAAATCCTTATGACTGATCCGGACCCTGCCGCGCCAGGAAAATCCGGTGAGATGGCTTTTGAGGGATTTATGGATATCGATGGTTTGCTGGGCGTTGTCGAAGGGGTCGAAGATCTGGAAAAAAGATAAGCCCGAAATATTGGCTCCCCGGATGATCTGCTGGGCGAAGGCGGCGTTGTGGGTGATCATCTTAAGACGGTTATCCATGGTGGCCAGGGGTATTAAACTGTCACGGTAATTTCGGACGTGTCCGGAGGTTTCCGACCAGCGGGTCATCTCTTCCCGGTGGCTTGCGGTGGCATCTTCTCTGTCCAATTCGGAAAAGTCGATGCTTAGCTCATCCAGGGGTTCAAGGGCCTCGAAAAGTTCAAGCTCGTCATCATGAGACACGGTTAACCACCTTTTACCTTATTTTTTTCCCAGTTCTGCCTCGCTGGGGCGTAAATAGAGAGGGCCCTCTTCCGGTCCGTCGGGCCCCCGGGTTTCCCAGGCTTGTTTACCCAATCGAACCAGGCCGCCAAGGCCGTGAAGGTTCCGGGGATCCAGGAAGGTGAGCCGGGCATGAACGGGGTGGTTTTGCAGAAGAAGCTCTAAGTCCAAGGCGCCGGAACCGGCGATGCATACCCGGGGGTAGGAGGTTAGCTTCTCTGCCAAATCTAAAGGAGCAATATCCAGCGGACCGGTGACTTTTTCTCCCTGAAGGAAGAACTGGGCGTAATAACGCTGCTTGCGGGCATCCATGACGGGTACCACAGGATAATCTAGAAAAGACAGGGGCTCTGCCATGGCATCCAGGGTTGGTATGGTTACCAAAGGGCAGCCCGCCCCTTCGGACAGGCCCTTGGAAGTGGCAAGGCCAATCCTCAGGCCCGTAAAAGAACCGGGCCCCTTGGCACAAACCACCAAATCCAGATCGCGGGGATCCAGGGAGGCTTCCTTCAAGAGGGCTTCAATCATGGGCATCAATGTTTCGGCGTGCTTAAAGCCCATGATGCGGTGGTTTTCTAGAAAGAATCCATCCCCCGACAGGGCCATTTGAAGTATTTCGGAGGAGGTATCAAGAGCCAGTATATTCATTCAGGTTCCTCCAAGGTAACCCGCCGTTCCCCCTGAGGGGTCAGCTCAATCTTAATTTTTTTGGTGTGCCGGGGCAGCAGGGGAGCGGCGATCCCGCTCCATTCCACCACACAGACACCGGAGCCGTAGAAAAACTCCTCCACGCCCAGCAGCTCCAGTTCCTCCTCGTCATCAATGCGGTAAAAATCCATGTGAAACAGAGGAAGTTCTCCCGGGTACTCGGAAATGATGGTGAAAGTGGGACTGGTAATCTCTTCTCGTATATTCAGCGCCTGGCCCAGCCCCTTGGTAAAAGTCGTTTTACCCGCACCCAGGGGCGCATCGAAGGCTAAAACATCCCCGGCCTTAAGGGTAGATCCGACCTCTCTGCCCAGGTTTACCATGGCTTCGGCGGAATCAATGACCTTGACTACCATGGGAGTAATCCTTGTTTATCCAGACCGGCGATGTAGGATTTTACAGATCTCAGGGCCGGCAGAAGGGGGTAATCCAGGGGAGAGGTGAATTCCACGGAAATTTCCAGCGTTCCCAGGGCCGAGCGCTCCACCACAAATTCGACGGGTATGCTCTCCTCGGATCCCATCATATTTTGATACACCACATGTCCCGAATATTCGTTCCTGTAGTGAAGAGGGATGTCTTTCTTGTTAATATTATTTAATGATATTACTTTCATTACTCACCATCTTAATCATGTTCATAGAAAAATCAATATCTTTGTTATAATTGATAAACATAACTATTAATGTTATTCCAGTGGGACTGACTCATCCTGGTGAATTGAATGTGCATGATGCCGCCGTAGGGGGGAGCCTTCCGGAAATTGACCACCTTTCCGAAGGATTTGACCGACTGTCCCCGGACCGTTTCAAATTCAACCTTGATAAGATCGCCTTTTTTCAGCGGATAGTTTGTCTTCAGGGAACAGCCGCCGGCGGAGACTTCCATGATGGTGCCCAAGGCGCCGCTTTTCGATTCCACAAAAGCTTTTTTGACCTGTTTTTTGCCGATGCCGGAGGTGAGAATCCTGACAGGATAGAAATAGCAAGGCCGGTCCAGTTCTTTCCGCCGGAAGCGGCGCTGCTGAGATTCTTTGATACCGGCGCTGTGTTTAAGCAGAACACACATGGTATTTCTGATGCGGGTATAACCGAGAACCTTCGTGTTAAAAGAAAAGCCTTGCCCGTTGTTCCGCCAGAAGTAAACCTCCACGGGCATTCCCTTCTGCCAACGGGTTTGTACCCCTGCGGCATCCACCGGGGTCTCGATGCCCATGGCGTCTTTCAGGTTAGAGATAATTTTGGTCTGGTACTTGTTTTTATCCGCCGGGGTAAGCACCAGCGATTGCCCCGCCCTGAGGTCTTTGGTGGATTTCAGTACCGCTTTTCGTTCCCCGTTCCGTTCGATGGTTTGTTTAATCCGAAAGAGGGTGAGCTTCTGGCTCTCCTTTACCGCATCGGAAGCTACCTGTTCATCTATGTCCTGCATGCCCTGCTGAAGCAGCCGGTCAAGGACGGCCTGATTGCTGAATATCTGGAGCTGATTCGGGCCGGGATGGCGGCGCAGCAGGTTTTCCAGGGTGCTGATCTGAATTTTTGTTAAACCGATGGCCTGGGCTTTTTTTCGGAATCCCCTCTTATTCACCTTTCCGGAACTTGAACTCCGGCTGGATCTACCGGATTTATTACCCCTGGCTCCGGCGATGATCAACACGATGATAAAAAAGCCGACGATTCCTAAGCCGATGTAAACGGTGGATTCGTCGGGGGTAACCACCAGGGAATCGTAATTCTGTGCCAGCGGGAGGGGGATGGGTAACATGGGCTATTTCTCCTTCCCCTTGATGTTCTCCAGGAAATGGGTCAATTCTTCAAGACGAGGAGCTATTTCGTACTCCAGAAGATCTCCGATGAGGACAGAATCGCTTACCTGGAAGGCGTTGGTTAATTCTATCAGGGTGGAATTGAAATCCTTATAGAATTCCTGAAAAGGTTTATCCTGAATTTTTTCTTTCGTAACGTCGATGATGCCGTGATGCATCAGATTGGGATAGATCCGCAGAAGCTTTTGGGAAAGTTCGGTGAACCGGATGATGCTTTCCATGGCTTCCTTATCCTTCCCGGTTTGAAGCAGGACCGAAACCTCCTCCATATCAGCCACCAGATTATTCAGCAGATGGGCAGTGGTTAACAGTTCCGACAAGGGATTGGTGATCTCCCTTATCAGTTCGGAGATGATAAGATTTAATTTAGATACCAGTTCAATCAACGGTTCCGGCTGTTCCGGGACTTTTCCCGAGGAAAAAATACCGCTGCTGGTGAGAAAATCATCCAACCTTTCGGTAAAGGCGTGCTGGCTCCGGGATTCGGGGGCGGGGAATAGATGGGTTAGCTTCTCCCGGATGTCGGGGTAGGTTGAGGCGATCTGAGCCAATAAAGGGTCATTTTTCTCTTCCAGACTCCGCTGAAGGAGGAGGAAAAACTGGTAGAGGGCTTGGAGATAGCCGATTCTGGCTTCTACCTTGGAAATGGTCGTCAGGTCAATGCGGCCCAGTTCAGCCACGGGGTTATCCTGCCAATCTTCCATGTTGTCGGACACTAAAGGGGCCCCGTCGACATCTATCTTTTCCAGCTGATGGCCCTGGCCGTCGATCCAGCTTTCCAGGGAATTGAGTACCTCCAGCAGGGTTTTTTCTTTTTCCAGTTTAAAATCAAGTTCGCTTCCATTGATAAAAATTGTCACACCTTGCCTGCCTTATTGGTTGCTGTTGCTAAAATTATCCAGAGATCTGGATTGACGCTGCATGGATTCCAGGGCGCCTTCCATGGTGCCGTATTGAACCCTCAGCTGGGCTTCCTTGTCTTCAAGACGAACATTGTAGTCATCGATATCGTCTTGGGTTCGGTCGATTCTGCTGTCCAGGGTAGATACTTTATAAGAGATTATTCCTCCGGTTTCAACATAGGCGCGGAGATATTCGTCCAGGGTATAGGCGGCGCCGGTGTCGACAAGAAGGTCACCGTTGGCATCGAATCCGAAAAGCTCCTTCACCGATAAAAAATTATTTTCCAGGGCTTGGTCGAGCTCATCTTCATTGATTTCCAGATACCCCCTCAGCTGTCCCGCCGAAACCCCTCCGCCGGGCTGGGAATTGGTGGAAATACCCAACTGAGAGAGAAGCCGAAGGTCCAGGTTCGCCTCGGTTTCATAGGGGTTCATCATGATCTGCTGAAGCCGGTTTTTTAATTGACGAAGGGTGGAATCACCTTGGTAGAGCCCTAGCTTTTCCCGGGCCGCTTCCTTCTCGTCATCGCTGTAATAATCCAATTGATCGACCAGCGCCGGGTCGGTCCCGGAGAGGATATTCACCTCGGAGAGGAGGTTGTTGTAGTAGCCCACAAAGGTGATGATTTCATCCTTCACCGCCTCCCGGTCGGGTCCCACGGTCAATTCGAGGGCCTCTTTGGTGGGCCGTTTCAGGTTCAGGGTTACTCCGGGTATAAGATCGTCGATGGTATTCGATTCCCGGGTAACCGGAATTCCATCGATGGTAAGGCTGGCATCTCCGGCGAGGGAAATGGGGTTCGCCGGCACATAATCACCCCGGGTGTCGGGGTTGTATACCTTAACATCCGAGAGGGTAACTTCCCTTAGGCTGTTTCGGTTCCGAAAATTGAGCGATTCCAGATCTCCCGGTATATCCTTCAGGGGGATCCGGTAGGTTTTGGAAGAGTCTCCGTAGGGAATGGGGTCTAGGTCCCTGATCCCGCCGCCGCTGCGGAGGTAAAAGGCATTGTTGTCTACCACCGTGGG
>CAYYNJ010000173.1:3987-6470 GCA_964472775.1 uncultured Spirochaetaceae bacterium | reverse complement strand
ATCGATGCTCCCTGGGCAGAGAGAGGGCTTTTTTGCTGATGGGCGGAAAGGTTGAATACCTATGGGGGGACCAGGCTATAACGGCGGAACGCCAGAGCCTGCTCGATGAGAACCCCTGGGTTCTTCAGGTTCCCCGGAATCTGGAGGTGACCATCCGGTGCCTGTCCCCTGAGGCTGAGCTTTGCGTGGAGCGGGTGGAGAATGAAACAGCCTTTGAACCGGTTTTTTACCGGCCCGAAGACATCCGCAGCGACGTTTTTGGTAAGGGAACCATGCAGGAGACCTCAACCAGGACGGTTCGAACCGTTTTCGACGGGTTGAACGCTCCCTGGTCCAAAATGGTCCTGGGAGAGGTGATAAACCACCCGGGGAAATGGTCCAGCTACCCGCCCCACGATCATGCCCAGCCGGAGATTTATCACTACCGTCTTTTTCCCCGCCAGGGTTTCGGTATTAATATTCTGGAAGAGGAGGCGGATGTGGTCAGGAACGGTGACACCGCCGTTATTACCCCCCATAAGGTTCACTCCCAGGCGGCGGCCCCGGGGTATGCCATGTATTACCTTTGGATGATCCCCCACCTGGAAAACGATCCGTTTATTCCTACCTCCCGGAACTTCCGGAAGGAGCATGAGTGGCTCTTGAAGGAAGATGCGGTGATCTGGCCGGATGGGAAAAAGTAATCCATACAAAGGCCGTCTCCCCTGGGGCGGGGCGGCCGTTATAGGGGATAGCCTTCGCATGGCGGAGGTTCTTCTCGTGATCGAATCCTTGGGGACCGTCTTATACTAAGAGGGTCCCATTTTTTTTCATATGTAAATAATTTTATATCATGTAGATAATTAATAAATCCCGACGAAAGCAGTTGACTATTTTTAATCGTGCATTTATTATCGTTTATATAGGAGATTCCCAGATGAAACGAATTATTTCTCTAGTTTTAGTGACTTTATTGGTGTCCCTGGCACTTATCAGCTGTGCCCCCAGGACCGCCGCTCCCGCCGAGACCCCCGCTGCGGCACCTGCCGCCTCCACCGGTGTATCCGACGGTTCGGAAGACCTGAAGGTGGATTTCAGGCTCAACATGGCTGAAGGTGATGTGGAAAATAACTACATCAGCTACAGCGGCAACATCCGCTACATGGCCGCCGACAAGGACCAGTACGATGCGGTTTCCGGCGCCTCCAAGCTCGGTACCACCCACCTGTTCCAGGCCTACCTCTACGATGTGGAAGGTAAGGTTACCCTGCCCAACGGACTCCGGGGTCTCTTTCTGTTTGCGGTTTCCCCCTACGATCAGATTGTCATGGACAACCTGAACGCTTCTAAAGCGTCGGATGGCACCATCACCATCCAGTACGTCCACCGGGGCACTGCCTACCGGATGATCACCGATGCCAGCGGCAAGCTCTCTTTCCCCAACGGAAAATTTGATACCCGCACCATCGGCTACATCCAGGGCGCCGGACCCCAGGTCCTCAGCCTGGACTACACCACCGACGGCACCGCCGCCACCGTGGATTGGGACAAAGTTTGGGACAGCGGCATCGCCGGCGGAACTATTGTTAAAGAAGGCAGCGACAAGAAAACCGGGAACATTGTTTCCAACAACGGAGTCAGCGACATCTACCGTTTCGACGGAACCCTGGATGTGGCCCTGGCCAGCGACATCCTCACCATCAAGGGTGCTTTGACCGCCGTTAAGCAGTAGTCAATACCGACTCCGCCGATGAAGGCGGAGAAAAAAAGAGGCCCCTCCCTTCGGAGGCGGCCTCTTTTTTTCGGACCCTTCCTGGGCTGGAACCAGGGCTCCTTTAGAGGTATGGCATATCCTGCCACTGGAAGATGTCGTAGAAAAGGGGGGTGGTGTCATACCAAGATACGGGAGGAAGCCCTTCTTCTTCGATTTCTTCGGGAGTCATGGGTATTAAAAACCCCATGAGAAAACAGTAGTTCCATAAAAAGATCTGATCGAAGGCGGCCACCGCCAAATCGAAACCAACTCCCTTCTCTTCGAACATTTCCAGAAACGGCATGACCTGGTTCGCCGCCTGAACGATGTGTTCTCCTTCTACTATCATGCCCGGTTTTCCCATGGCGGCGATCACGAAGAGGAAGAATCCGGAAGCCAGCTGGTATTCATCCAAACAGGGGGGTAGGCCGGTTTTATAGATCCAAACCAGCTGTTCCGTGAAAAAGCGAAGGCCCCTGAAATAACAGCTTCCTATCTTCTTACCTTCCAGGATTTCCCGTCCCCGGTCAGTCAAAACGACCTCATCTGTGCCGTCTTTGGTCAGTCCAGTCTCGGTGCTGATCATCTGGGTATAGGTGATAATATTACGGTAGCGCCCCGTTTCCCCTTCATCCCGGGGTTCCAGGGTGTTGAAGGGGCCTTGATTGACCAGGAAGAAAAACCGTTCCTCCTCCATGCCTATCCCGGTGGTACGGTCCAGCGGAAGGAGGCCGCCGTTTTCATCCATCAC
>CAYYNJ010000173.1:0-3977 GCA_964472775.1 uncultured Spirochaetaceae bacterium | reverse complement strand
AACTGAGAAGAAACCTCATAAAGGGTGTGGCTTTGATCGTCCTCAGGTCCACCTGCCGGTTTATCTTTACCGCCCGGGGCGCTTTAAAAATCCCGTTGTTTGTGAGGGCTTCCAGTTTATCTAGAAGGATGCGGTCATCTTCATCGGGGACCCGGTACCCTCCCCGGTTGGAGTCGATAAGATTTTGAGAAGGATAGGGAACCGGTTCGGAGGGAGAGAAGGGCAGGATTTTACCGCCGGAACGGTGATGACGGGGGGACGAAAAAGGGGCTGCCGGATCACCGGAAAAAGGGATGATGTTGCCGCCGGGTCTCATGATCATAACCTCCATTTTACTACGTCTTAGTACTGTTTACCCGTAAATAAACCCCGTACTTCAAGGTTGCCCAAAAAAAATCCCCCCGGAGCGGTTTTCCGGGGGGAGAGAGGCATATCAGAGGTGTTAGACGACTTTTTTCATGGCGGTCATGTAGCCCCTGAGGGTTTGTCCTACCGTTTCCACCGGATGGTTCCTGATCTCTTTGTTGACCCTGATTAGCTCCTGGTTATCCACCGCGGCGGATTCAGGACTGTAAGGTTCGCCGATTACTTCTTTCGAGACGCCCTTCATGAAAGGTTTTAACAGGGGTACACATTGGTTGGAAAAAAGATAGCAGCCGTATTCGGCGGTATCAGAGATGACCTTGTTCATCTCGAAGAGTTTTTTCCGGGAAATCAGGTTGGCGATCAGGGGGACCTCGTGGAGCGATTCATAGTAGGCCGATTCAGGTTTGATCCCCGCGGAAACCATGGTATCGAAGGCCAGCTCGACTCCGGCTTTTATCATGGCCGCCATGAGCACCCCATGGTCAAAATGTTCCTGTTCCGTGATGGTCATGGGGCCGGCGGGGGTCTTTTCGAAGGCCGATTCACCGGTTTCATGGCGCCATTTCAGCAGGTTTTCATCGTCCTTGCCCCAATCCTCCATCATGGTGGCAGAGAAGGTCCCCTCCATGATATCGTCCATGTGTTTCTGAAAGAGGGGTGTCATAATTTCTTTTAATTCCAGGGAGAGTTCATGGGCCTTTATCTTGGCCGGATTTGAGAGACGGTCCATCATGTTGGTGATGCCCCCCTGCTTCAGGGCTTCGGTGATGGTCTCCCAGCCGAATTGGATGAGCCGGCTGGCGTATCCTCCGTCTACCCCCTCCTCTATCATTTTGTCGAAACAGAGGAGGGTGCCGGTTTGGAGCATACCGCACAGAATGGTCTGTTCGCCCATCAAGTCTGATTTAACTTCCGCCACGAAGGAAGAGGCCAGGACTCCCGCCCGGTGGCCCCCGGTGCCGGCGGCATAGGCCTTGGCGATTTCCATGCCGTCCCCGTTGGGGTCATTTTCCGGGTGAACGGCAATGAGGGTGGGGACGCCAAAGCCCCTTTTGTATTCTTCCCTGACTTCAGAACCCGGACTTTTAGGCGCCACCATGATAACGGTGATGTCTTTGCGGATCTGCATTCCCTCTTCTACGATATTGAAACCGTGGGAGTAGGAGAGCACGGCGCCCTTTTTCATCAGGGGCATGATGGTGTTGATTACATTGGTGTGCTGCTTGTCCGGGGTCAGGTTGGCCACCAGATCCGCCTGAGGGATCATCTCTTCATGGGTTCCCACGGCGAAACCATTCTCTTGGGCGTTCTGGTAAGAGGCCCTTTTCTGGTCGATCGCTTCCTTCCGGAGGGCGTAGGAAACATCCAGGCCGCTGTCTCTCAGGTTGAGGCCTTGGTTGAGCCCCTGGGCGCCGCAGCCTACGATGACAATCTTTTTACCTTTAAGTATGTCCACACCGGAAAAGTGGGACTGATCTATGAAATCACAGGTGCCTAACTGCTGAAGTTGTTTTCTCAGAGGCAGGGAGTTAAAATAATTCATCCTTCTTTCTTCCTTAATTCTTTGGTTTTTGAAGGATAGTCCTGGATGCCCGGGGATGTCAACCTTGCGGATATTGCAAAATATGACACAAAGTGTTGCAAATTACTAAACAGATATCCCCCTTGAATCAGATTTCTCCTTGTGCTTTACTGATGCCCATGAAGATGCCCGAGGTTTTGGTCCTGACTGAAATTTATCATCCCCGGCGCGGGACCCCCCGGCTGAAAAGTATTTCCTTTACTCTAAGGTCCGGTGAGGCGGCAGCCCTCCTGGGGCCCAGCGGTGCCGGGAAAAGTCTTCTGGGCCAGATTGCGGCAGGATTAGAACCCCCCGGCGGGGGGGAAAGAAGGGGCGGGGCGGCGGAGCTGGTCTCCTTCGAGGTTCAACGGCAGGTGATGGCCCAGGAACGGTACCGGGATGATACGAACTTTCATCAAGGTGTTCTGGATCCGGGGCGGACGGTGAAGCAGTTTTTGTCTGAAGCCCGGGCCCCGGAGACTCGGAGAGATTCTCTCATGGTCCGGTTTAGGCTTAAGGGGGTATCGGACCGGGGATTACGATTTCTCTCCAGCGGCGAGATGCGAAAAACCCTGCTTTGCCGGGCCCTCCTGGCGGATCCGGAAGTACTGATTCTGGATGATCCCTTTGACGGCCTAGACCAGGAAGCCCGGGCGGAACTGCTGGGCCTCTTGGAGGAGCTGACGGAAGCAGGAGGGGCAGGACCCGCCCTGTTGATTATCACCAACCGCCCCGAGGACATCCCCGTGTTTATCGAGAGAGTTCTGGTGCTCGGCCGGGGGGCCCTGGTTTTTGATGGAGACCGGGAAGAAGCATTCCGGTACCACCGGACCCTAGAGCCCCGGCTGAAAGCAGAGGGTTTTACCTTCCGCCCGGCCCAGGCTCCCGGGGTTTTGCCGGCTCCCGGAGCCGATCCTGCGGATTCCGGTTGTACCGGCACGGAATCGCCGGCCCTCCGGAGTGATAGCAGGGATCCCCTGATCATCATGGACGGGGTGGGGGTTTCCTACGGTGGCAATGTGATCCTCAAAGACATCCGCTGGAAGGTCTTTCCGGGAGAACATTGGCGGATTATCGGACCCAACGGTTCGGGTAAATCAACCCTCCTCTCCCTGGTGACGGGGGAAAATCCTAAAGGATACGGTCAAAATTTGACCCTCTTCGGACGTCTCCGCGGTTCCGGTGAGACGGTTTGGGAGATCAAAGAAAAGATTGGTTTTGTATCCGGCGATTTCCATCAGAAGTATTTGGCGGGGGATACCCTTATGGGGGTTGTTCTTTCGGGTTATTTTGATTCGGTGGGGCTGTACGATAACCCCACGCCGGTACAGTTGGAAAAAGCCCGGATCTGGTGCCGCCGGCTTGATTTAACCGAGTGGGAAACAACCCCCTTCCCAAAGCTTTCCTTCGGTATTCAGCGGGCCGCCCTGATTCTCCGGGCCCTGATTAAAGAGCCGCAGCTGCTCATCGTGGATGAGCCGTGTCAGGGCCTGGATGGGGCGTATACCCGGTGGGTCCTGGATCTGCTCGACATTATCGCCGCCGAGGGAGGTTCCACCCTGCTGTTCGTCAGCCACGATCCCGCCCACACGGTGCCGGGGATCCGTAAGAACCTCAGCCTGGTCCCCCATTGCGAAGGCGGGTTCACCGCAGAAACCGGCTCCGCCGCCCCGGCACCGCCGTCACGGTAAAGCCGGGACCGGGGGAACCCCGGCATCAGGCCGCCTCTATTTCTGCTTACCGGGGGGGTTAGCCTTCATATATTCATGTTCTTCCCGGACTTCCTTGACCAGATCTTCTACGGTCCAGGTGAGGTTTGTCTCGGTGGTGACGGAAAAGGCGATTCCCGCGGGATCCTCCGTCACCGATTTCACGGCCTTTAAAATCTTCATCACTTCTTCGCGTTCAAAGCCGTGAAGCAATATCATCCTTTCTTCCATAAATAGATACTCCTCTTTAGGTGTAAAGCCGAAGGCTTAATTAGGGGATCTCGCTGCCCAGGTTTATCATAAAAAATGGTTCCTCCGCATAAAAGTCCCATCCTCCCAGG